>NZ_JBEPOZ010000005.1:0-231504 GCF_040547005.1 Arthrobacter sp. UYCu712 | reverse complement strand
CGGTTCAACCGCAGGCTTCTCCGGACCTGTTACCTCGCCGCCCTCTCAAGCCTGAAGAACAGTCCCGCGTCCAGAACCTACTACGACCGGAAACGCAGCGAGGGAAAGTCCCACAAGCAGGCGCTCATCGCACTCGCCCGACGCCGTATCAACGTCATCTGGGCCATGCTCCGCGACCACACCACCTACCGGGAACCCACACCGTCTGGCAGCGCTCAAGCGGCTTGACAGAAACATTGAGACTCCCAGTGCCCTGGCACCGCACGGTCCTGAACCTCGGGCGGGCCGCTCACTGATCTTGAAGGCCTTCTTGTAGGGGCTGTTCTTGTGCCGGTCCGCGGCGTGGGGAACGCGTTGCTTGCGCTTCAGGCTCAGCTTCTCCGCCAGATCCGCCCGCAGGCTGCCGCGGGTTTGAACGTATAACGCCTGGTAGATCGTCTCGTGGCTCACCTGCATAGTCTGATCATCGGCGAAGTAGAACGCCACCCTGGCCGAGATCAGTTTCGGGCTCCACCCGTCATCCATCCACACCGCGATCAGCCGGCACAGCGCCTCGTCCCCGACGAGCTTCAACGGTTTGGGCCGGCGCCTGGCCTGATGCGCTCTCGTGTGAGCGACCGAGGCGTAATACACTCCGTCCGCGCTGGTGTTGCGGTCCACCTCCCGCCACGCCACGGACTTGTCCCGACCAATCGGCTCGCCGATTTTCGTGTAACTGAGGCCGCCGCGCCGGCCCATCTGGATCATCCCCCGCTCCGCCAGATTCAACGCCCGGCCACCCGGACCTTCCCCCGTGGGTGCCGGATCCGAAAGGCCCCCAACGGCGCCCATGCTCACAGTCATCATCTGGCCAGACTGGGCCCACCAGTTCCTCCCGGTCCCATGCGTCGCGCCGACACGCCGTGCGGCAGCGAGAATCGACATCCCGCCACACACCAGGTCAACGAACTCGGTGCGGGCATTCGGAGGAAAAGACTTGACCATAAAACGCTCCATCAATCAGAGCGTTGCTACGACCGTATGACTTTGCCGTGCTCAGAAGCACCCCAAGTGATAGCGCAACGGGGGGAGGAGGCCGGAAGGCCGACGGCGTTACTCGAGTCGGCGCTGCTTCGTCTCGGGGGAGAAGAAGGCCATCCACAGCACGGAGACCAGCACCAGCCCGCCGGCCAGGGCGAAGGACGTCGCCAGCCCCAGCTCGGGCCACAGGAACGCCGCGAAAATCAGCGGTCCGAAGCCGGCGCCGAGCCGTGAGAACGTCGAGGCCCAGCCGAAGCCCGAGCCGCGCAGCTCGGTCGGGTACAGCTCGGAAACATAGGCGTAGAGCACCGGGATGGCCACCTGCACCACGAAGCCGAATACCAGCAGCCAGAAAACGGCCGCCGTCGGGATGTCCACGACGATGGCCACGATCACCAGGGTCAGCGCGGAGAGTGGCCCGGTGATGGCCAGGATCCACTTGCGGCCCACCCGCTCCACCAGGAGGGCGGCCACTACAACGCCGAGGAGCCCGACGGCGGCCATGGAAGCGGTGGTCAGGAAGGCCTTGTACTCCTCGAAGCCGGCGCCGATCAGGATCCGCGGCATCCACGTCAGCGACAGGTAGTACACCAGCAGGATGCTGAAGAACAGGGACCAGGCCGCCGTCGTGATCTTCCAGTCGAACTGCCAGAGCAGGCGCAGCTGGGTCCAGGCGCTGCCCGCGGAAAGCCGCGGCGCGTCCTGGGCCGCCGGCAGGCTGTAGGCGCGGGGCTCGGCGCCGGTGGCTTCGACGAGGTCGTCGATCACCTTGGCGGCCTCCTCGCGGCGGCCCTTGCGGATCAGGAACAAGGGCGATTCCGGGACGCTGCGCCGGACCCAGAACACGAGCAGCGCGGGAAGCACCATCACGAGCATGGTCAGCCGCCAGTCGGCGAAGGCCGCGGTGAGGCCTGCGGAGACGAAGCCGCAGAGTGCTGCGCCGATCGGCCACCAGCCGTCCATCGCCGTCAGCACCCGGCCGCGCTGCTTGCGGGGCGTGAACTCGCCCACCAGGGCGTAGTCCACCGGGATGCAGCCGCCCAGGCCGAACCCGGCCATGAACCGGAACGCGCAGAACCAGAGGAAGTCGGGGGAGAATGCGCCCAGCACGGTGAAGAGCGAGAAGATCAGCAAGGTGGCGGTGAAGGCCTTCTTGCGGCCGATGGTGTCCGCGATGGTGCCCCAGATGAAGGCGCCCAGGGCCATGCCGATCAGGTTCGAGGCGCCGATCCAGGCGGCCTCGCCCGGGGCCAGCGACCAGTGCTTGGAAAGCAGCGGGATGAGAATGCCGTTGAGCGTCACATCCCAGGCATCGAACATAAAGCCCAGGCCGCCGATCAGGAAGATCCGGCCTTGCACCTTCCAGCGCCACGGCAGTTCCTGGACCACCTGTTCGCCGCTCGGCACAGTGGTGTAAGTGTTCATCTCAGCCTCCTGTGAAAACTCTACGTGCCCGCGCCCGCGGGTGCGGTGCGCTTCATAGTCCGGCGCGCGGGAAGGCCCGGCGCGCCGACACGATAAACTGGCCCCATCCCCACCACCCGCGGCCCTGCCGCGACATAAGACGGAGACTTTTGTGAGCTTTAAGCAGCTTGACCGTGTATCCATCGACCGTGTTCCCATCCGCCGCGCGCTGATCTCGGTTTACGACAAGACCGGCCTGGAGGAGCTCGCAACAGGCCTGCACGCCGCCGGCGTCAAAATCGTCTCCACCGGTTCCACCGCCAAGAAGATCGCCGCCGCCGGGATCCCGGTGCAGGAAGTCGAGGAAGTCACCGGCTCACCGGAAATGCTCGACGGCCGCGTCAAGACCCTGCACCCGCGCGTCCACGGCGGCATCCTCGCGGACCGCCGCGTCGCCGCGCACATGGAGACCCTGAAGTCTATGGACATCGAGCCGTTCGATCTCGTCGTCGTGAACCTATACCCGTTCGTCGAGACCGTGAAGTCCGGGGCCGCGCAGGACGACGTCGTGGAGCAGATCGACATCGGCGGTCCCGCGATGGTCCGCTCGGCCGCGAAGAACCACGCCGCCGTCGCGATCGTGGTGGATCCGTCCTCCTACGGTTCGGTCGTGGAGGCAGCGGCCTCGGGCGGTTTTGACCTGAAGACCCGACGCCGGCTGGCCGCCAAGGCCTTCGCGCACACCGCCGCGTACGACAACGCCGTGGCGACCTGGACCGCCAGCCAGTTCCTCGATGAGGACGGCGACGGCGTGATCGACTGGCCCGCCTACGCAGGCCTCTCGCTGGAGCGCTCCGAGGTGCTCCGCTACGGCGAAAACCCGCACCAGCAGGCCGCGCTGTACGTGGACAAGGCCGCCCCGGCCGGCATCGCCCAGGCCGACCAACTGCACGGCAAGGCCATGAGCTACAACAACTTCGTCGATGCCGACGCCGCTCTACGCGCCGCTTTCGACTTCGCCGAGCCTGCCGTGGCGATCATCAAGCACGCCAACCCCTGCGGTGTGGCCGTGGGTTCCGCCTCGGCGTCCGATCCGATCGCCGACGCGCACGCCAAGGCCCATGCCTGCGACCCCGTCTCCGCGTTCGGCGGCGTGATCGCGGCCAACCGCACCGTCACCGCCGGGATGGCCAGGACCGTGGCGGACATCTTCACCGAGGTGGTCATCGCCCCGGGCTTCGAGGCCGAGGCCGTGGAGATCCTGTCCAAGAAGAAGAACATCCGCCTCCTCGCCCTCCCCGAGGGCTACGGCCGCTACCCGTCCGAGATCCGCCAGGTCTCCGGCGGCGTGCTGGTGCAGGTGGCGGACAAGGTCGACGCAGACGGCGACAACCCGGCCAACTGGACCCTCGCCGCCGGCGAGGCGGCGGATGAGGCAACGCTCGCGGACCTGGCGTTCGCCTGGACCGCGTGCCGCGCCGCCAAGTCCAACGCCATCCTGCTGGCTGACCACGGTGCCGCGGTGGGCATCGGCATGGGCCAGGTCAACCGGCTCGATTCCTGCCGCCTGGCCGTGGAGCGCGCCAACACCCTGGGCGTCTCCGTCAGCTCCGATGTCGCTGTTGGGAGCGATGCCCCTGGTGGTGCCTCGAATGCCGATGCCAGCGGGGCCCCGCAGCGTGCCCGCGGTGCCGTGGCGGCATCGGACGCTTTCTTCCCGTTCGCCGACGGACTCCAGATCCTGATCGACGCCGGCGTCCGCGCCGTCGTCCAGCCCGGCGGATCCGTCCGGGATGAGGAAGTCATCGCCGCAGCCAACGCCGCCGGGATCACGATGTACTTCACGGGAGCCCGGCACTTCTTCCACTAGGGTTCTAGGCTCCGCCAAGAATGGACATGTCCTCCCTCACCGGAGGACATGTCCATTTTTTATGCCTAGGACTGAGCACATTCGGTTTCTGTCCACGCCCCGCAGCTGCGAGGGGACATGCCCAGTGGTGGCCAGGTGCAGCAAGCAGTCGTGAGGGGGACATGCTCATTCTTCGCGCCGAGGGCTGGGCATATTGGGTTCATGTCCAAGCCCCGCACCCTCGGGAGGACATGTCCGGTGGCCGCGGGTGTGCGGGGAGGACATGTCCACTGGTTGCTGGGGTGGGGGACAGGCCCAGAGGTGGCCAGGGCGCAGCAGGCAATCGTGCGGGGGACATGCTCATTCTTCGCGCCGAGGGCTGGACATATTGGGTTCATGTCCAAGCCCCGCAGCCAGGGGAGGGCATGTCCAGTGGTCGCGTGGGCCAGGGGAGGACATGTCCATTGGTGGCCAGGGATCGGGCGCATGACAACGGCGGCCGCCCCGGGGTGTGGGGCGGCCGCCGTCGAAAAGCTGGTCAGGCTGGGTTAGGCAGCGGCAGCCGAAGTGTAGGTCGACTGGATGACCGAGCCCCAGTACGGGCCGTACATCGTGGTGGAGTTGCTGCCGTAGCCGTAGCTGTTCACGGAGTTCTGGTAGCCGGAGGAGCTGGAGCCGATGAACCACGGGCCGCCCGAGGATCCACCGGTCATGTTGCAGGGGATTCCCTGTGCCATGTACGAGGGGTTGTAGGGATCGTTGGTGGCGGTGCCGGAGCAGCTCTTGAGGGACTCACCGTTGAACGGTGCAGCCGCCGGGTACCCGAAGGACTTGTAGCTGAGGCCGCGGGCCGCGTTGAACTGCAGGCCGGAGGCGCCGACGACGTCGGACAGGTACTGGCCGTTGAGCGTGGACATTACCGCGAAGCCGGTGTCGTACTGCATGTTGCCGGAGGAGCTCCACTGGGTGGGGGCGTACAGGGCCTTGGCGGTCCACTGGCCGTAGGGTGCGGCGCCGTTGAGGTAGGCCGGGACAAACGTGAACTTGGTGGCGAAGGCGCCCGGTCCCTCGTTGACGCAGTGGCCGGCCGTGGAGACGGTGCTCTTGTTCCCGGAGGAGATCGAGTTGCCGGAGCAGACGTAGTTGGCGCCGCCGAGCGTGAAGAAGACCTTGCCGATCCGCGGGACGGGGGATTCGCTCGCGTTGGCCTTGGTCTGGAGATCCCTGGACAGCAGGCTGGGGGCTGCTGCCTCCACATTGCTGGGGGCTGCCGCCTCGATCTTGCTGGGGGCGCCCGTTTCAACCGGACGTTTCAGGGCAGCCTTGGAGTTGTTGCTGCGCTGCATGGCCTTGTCGGCCAGGACGTCACCGGGGATGGCAGCGCGCATGCGCTCTGGCGTCCAGTAGTCCGCCGTGCCGGTCTCGGTGACGGTGTGGCTGCTGACCCCCGAGGTGTCAGTTGGCGCCTTTCCCGGTGCGGGGGCGGCGGTGGCCGCACCCGCTGCGCTCAGGGCGAGCAGTGCCGCCGCAGAGAAGGTGAGAAGGCTGGTGGCCAGAGTCTTGGGTGTTCTCATGGTTGTCCTAACCGGTGGAATGCGGAACGGCCACCCGTGGCGGCCGCTGTGATGGGAATGAAACTACGTCAAATTGACGAATGAGTAAAGCCTCTTGTCAATTCCTGTCATAGCGTGTCGCGGAATCGTGGAGCGTGTTGCGGGGTCATGGATCGTCCGGCCGCCGACGCCGGTAGGCGGCAAGGCGGTCACCTCGGGTAAGTTAGAGCTGTTGAGATAACACCCGATTCCGGATATCCGCAGACCTTCAGGGAGACGCCCGAGCAATGGCCAAGATTATCTATACCCACACCGACGAAGCGCCGATGTTGGCAACCTATTCGTTCTTGCCGATTGTTGAGGCCTTTGCTTCGACGGCCGGTGTGGAAGTGGAGACCCGCGACATTTCGCTAGCCGGCCGCATCATCGCCGCGTTCGGCGACTACCTCACCGAAGAGCAGCGCGTCAGCGATGCCCTGGCTGAACTCGGCGCGCTCGCCAAGGCGCCCGAAGCCAACATCATCAAGCTGCCCAACATCAGCGCCTCCGTGCCGCAGCTGAAGGCCGTGATCTCCGAACTGCAGGCCCAGGGCTTTGCGCTGCCGGACTACCCGGACAACCCCAGCTCCGACGAGGAGACGGACATCCGGTCCCGCTACGACAAGATCAAGGGCTCGGCCGTTAACCCGGTCCTGCGCGAAGGCAACTCGGACCGCCGCGCGCCGCTCTCGGTCAAGAACTACGCCCGCCAGAACCCGCACAGCATGGGCGCCTGGAGCACCGAGTCGAAGACCAACGTCGCGCACATGGATGCCGATGACTTCCGCTCCAACGAGAAGTCCGTTGTCATCGGCTCGGACACGAACATCAAGATCCAGCTGGTCAAGGAAGACGGCACGGTCAAGGTCCTCAAGCGGGCCTTCCCCGTGCTCGCCGGCGAGGTCATCGACGGCACTGTGATGCGTGCCGCCGCCCTGGACGAATTCCTCGCCGCCCAGGTGGCCCGCGCCAAGGAAGAGGGCGTGCTGTTCTCCGCCCACCTCAAGGCGACCATGATGAAGGTCTCGGACCCGATCATCTTCGGCCACGTCGTCAAGGCCTACTTCGCCGAGCTCTTTGACGCCTACGGCGCCCAGATTGCCGCCGCAGGCCTGAGCCCGAATAACGGCCTGGCCTCCATCCTCAGCGGCCTCCAGGATCTCCCCGAGGAGATCCGCGGCGACGTCGAGGCAGCCATCAAGAAGGGCCTTAACGAGGGCCCGGAGCTGGCCATGGTGGATTCGGACAAGGGCATCACCAACCTGCACGTCCCGAGCGACGTGATCGTCGACGCCTCCATGCCGGCCATGATCCGCAGCTCGGGCCACATGTGGGGCCGCGACGGACAGGAAGCCGACACCCTCGCCGTCCTCCCGGACAGCAGCTACGCCGGCATCTACCAGGTGGTCATCGACGACTGCCGCGCCCACGGCGCCTTCGATCCGACCACGATGGGCACCGTCCCCAACGTCGGCCTGATGGCCCAGGCCGCCGAGGAATACGGCAGCCACGACAAGACCTTCGAGATCCAGTCGGCCGGCACCGTCCAGATCGTCGACGACGCCGGCACCGTCCTGATCGAGCACCAGGTCGCCCCGGGCGACATCTGGCGCGCGTGCCAGACCAAGGACGTGCCGATCCGCGACTGGGTCAAGCTCGCCGTCACCCGTGCCCGTGCCTCCGCCACCCCGGCCGTGTTCTGGCTGGACAAGGGCCGCGCGCACGACGCCCGGATGATCGCCAAGGTTGAGGAATACCTCAAGGACCACGACACCGAGGGCCTGCAACTCGAGATCATGTCCCCGGACGAGGCCACAGCCTTCACCCTGGAGCGCATCCGCAAGGGCGAGGACACCATCTCGGTCACCGGCAACGTGCTGCGCGACTACCTCACGGACCTGTTCCCGATCCTGGAACTGGGCACCAGCGCCAAGATGCTCTCGATCGTTCCACTGATCAACGGCGGCGGCCTCTTCGAGACCGGCGCCGGCGGATCCGCCCCGAAGCACGTCCAGCAGCTGCTCAAGGAAAACCACCTCCGGTGGGACAGCCTGGGCGAGTTCCTGGCCCTGGCCGTGAGCTTCGAACACCTCGCCACCAGCACCGGCAACGCCCGCGCCCAGATCCTGGCCGATACGCTGGACCGCGCCACGGGCACGTTCCTGCTCGAGGACAAGTCCCCGAAGCGCAAGGCCGGCGAGCTGGATAACCGCGGCAGCCACTTCTACCTGGCCAAGTTCTGGGCCGAGGAACTGTCTCAGCAGAGCAACGACGCCGAGTTGGCCGCGGCTTTCGCCGCCGTCTCAGGTGCGCTGACCTCCAACGAGGAGACCATTACCGGCGAGCTCCTCGCCGTGCAGGGCTCCCCGGTGGACATTGGGGGCTACTACCGCCCCGACGCGGACAAGGTCTCCGCCGTCATGCGCCCTTCGGCGAAGTTCAGCGAAGTGCTGTCCATGCTCGGCTAGATCCCTGCGGGCACGCCGTGCCCTAGCGGCACGGCGGCTCAGCAGATCGGCGCACCGGGAGCCCCGGTGCGCCGTCGGCGTTTAAGGACCTCAACCGGCGCCCTAGTCCTTACCCTTCGCTTTGCCGCCTTTTCCCGGATTTTCCGGCGCGGGAGCGATCACGACGGGCGGCGGGGCGGCCGCGGCGGCGTCGGCAGCTGCCTTGGCGGCGGCCTTTGCGGCTGCCTCTTGTTCAGCCGCGGCCCTGACCGCCTCGGCGGCGGCGGCCTGCTGGGACGTCAGATCGACCCGGACAGCCTCGATGGAAGTCCGGACGCTCTGGTGGCGGTTGAAGGACACCGCTCCGCGGGAGGCCGCCGCGTCCAGTTCCGTCGCCAGTTCGTCGAGGAGCTTCAGCGAGGTTGCAGGATCGTTGGCGGCGGCTGCCTCGGTCACTGCCAGGACCTTGGACTGAAGCTGGGCGGCTGCGTCCCGGTCCAGCTCAGCAGCGGGGGCGCCGCAACCGGCCAGGGCGCCTGTCAGCAGGGCTGCACTGAACAGGAATCCGGCCAGAACCGTGCCGGGACCGCGGCGGACAGGGCCCCGCCGGCTGTCGTGTTGCCTCATGGCTGCACGCTCTTCTGCAACTGCGCCAGTTGTTCGCCCAGGCTGCCCGAGACGGACGGATAAGGGACGACGGCGGGCGCTTGCGGCGTCATGAAGGAGATGGTGGCGGTCGCAGCCACTGCGAGCACGGCCAGCACGGCGAGGACCACAACGACCCGGGTGCGGCGGCCGCCCTGCCGGACGCGGGAGACGGTGCGGGACACGAAGGAGCCGGTGCTCCTGCGGGGTGCGGTCACCGCATCCGGGTCCAGCTGGTGCGTGAGGCGCGTTCCGGCAGCCTTCTCCGGCAGCCGCGGCGGCCTGGCCGGTGGGGCGGGAAGCACACGGGTTCGTTCCTCGGCCAGCAACCCTGGCAGCGAGTGGGGCGCGACGAGGGCCTGGCGCAGCGCCACTTCCAGGTCCGCGGCCGCCGGGCGGTCCATCGGATCAAGGGCAGTCATGGCCCGGATCAGCTGCGCCCATTCGGCCGGGACGGTGTCCGGGATGGCAGGGGCCCGGTGCAGGCGGGCGACGGCGGATTCCACCGCGCTGCCGGGGAATTCGATCTCGCCCTTGATGCACTCGAGCATCACGAGTCCCAGCGAGTAAATATCGCTGGCCGGGCCCAAATCGGCGCCCCGGGCCTGTTCCGGACTCAGATACGCGGCGGTTCCGACCATGGTGCCGGTGGCCGTGAGCCGGGTCCCGTCCATGATCCGCGCGATGCCGAAATCCGTGAGTTTTGGCCGCAGGGGCTCACCGGGGCGGCCGGGAACCAGCAGGATATTGGCGGGCTTGATGTCGCGGTGGAGGATTCCCAGCGCGTGCACGTAGGCCAGCGCGTCTGCCACGCCGGCGCCGACGACGGCCAGTTCGTTGAGCGGCAGGGGGCTGTGCCGGATCCTGGTCCGGAGGTCCTGGCCGTCCACCAGTTCCATGGTCAGGAACGGCCGCGGCTCATCGGGGATCCGGGTGTCCGTTCCCGCGTCGAAGAGGGTGACGAGGCTTGGATGGTTCAGCGTCGCCAGGAGTTCAATCTCGGCCTCCTGCCGGCGGAGTTCGTCAGGATCAGCCGACTGCGGGGCGAACAGCTTGAGCGCCACGTCCCGGCCCAGGTTCACATCCCGGGCCGTGTAGACGGAGGCCATGCCGCCGCGTCCGATCACTTCCCCCAGCCGGTAGCGGCTGCCCACGAACTCAACCGCGACGCTGTTGGGCGAAATGTCCACGTTGTCCCGTCCTTTCCCCGTGCGCCCCGGCGGCGCCCCTCAAGAATAGTACGGGGACGGGTATGCGCCGCCCCCACATCGCGGCCGTCTCAAGGGCCGCGATGTGGGAGCGGGGTCCCCGCCGGAGCCAGTTCATGCCGTTGAGTCCCCCAGCGGACCCAACGACTTCGTTCCGGCGGTCAAAGGACCACAACGGGAGCGGTTGGCTTCACTAAGGGGGGTGTTCATCCTGCTGACGCGCCGGTTTTCGCCGTCTCAGCGGCAGTGGGGTCGTGAACCGGGCCGAAGCCGCGGCAACGGGAGCTTGTGTTCCGGAAAAAGGGGTGCCGGATATCCGGGCGGGGACGAGGGCGTCCATTGGAAATCTCCTGAATGACTGTTGGCGGGCGCCTCAGGGCAACCCGATTGGCCGTGCTCTGTGGAGGCAGAGACGGCCAACTAGTCAGGAGATGAACCGGGGTCAGCAGCGAACGCGGCGTGCTCGTGCTGGAGCGGGCCCCGGATGGGGTCGGCCTCGGCCGTGGGGATGATCAAGTACAGGCTGGGCAGCCAAGCCGCCGAACCCGCGGGGCCGTTGGACTGGGGGGCGTTGCCGGAGCCCGAACCGGGGGCGGCGGGCAGGGCATCAGGCCCAGGCAGTCCCGGCCCGCGGTGCCACGGGCTGGGCCCGTCATTGCCGTCAGCCGGGCCTGGGTCGCCGGGGATGGCCGGCGGATCAGCGGGGGCGGGTGCGTCGGCAGGAGCCGGCGGAGGGGGTGCAGCGCGGTCTGCACGGGATGTTTGGGGCCCATCATTGACCGTGCGGATGACGCGCTGAGGCTCAGCCCGGGCTGCCATCACCGCCCGCGGACGTGACCCCGTTTGGGGTTGGGCGCCGCAGCTGGGGCCGGCTCCATGGACGGCTGGTGTCGCAGTCTGCCGGCCCGGCTGGACTCCGGTACCCGCGGAGGGGAGGCGGACGTCGGACGGCCCGGGAATCACGGAATCCGCTGGGGCGGGGTAGGCGACGGGGTCGCCGGGAAGGGGACCTGCCGGGTCAGGTGCAGGCGTGGTCGCGTCCGGAGCGGGCCCGGTGGGACCCGGTGCAGGCGGGGTCTCATCCGGGGCGGACTTAGCGGGATCGGGCGCAGGGTTTGTCGGGTCGGAGACGGGCTGGGTGGGGTCCCGCGCAGGCGAGCTCGGGTCGGTCGCAGGCGTGGTCGGGTCAGGCGGAGGCATGCTCGGGTCGGAGACGGGCTGGGTGGGGTCCGGCGCAGGCGAGCTCGGGTCGGTCGCAGGCGTGGTCGGGTCAGGCGGAGGCGTGCTCGGGTCGGAGACGGGCTTCGTCGGGTCCGGTGCGGGCTTGGTCGGGTCGGCTACCGGGCCGCCGGGTACTGCGGGGTCCGGGGCAGGCGGCGTGGGATCCGCGACCGGAGCAGTCGGGTCGGGAGCCGGGGCGGTGGTGCCGGGATCCGGAGCGGCTGCTCGTTCAGACGCGGATGGGGACGCCGTTGGGGACGCCGTCGGGACCGGCGTGGGTCGCGCCGTGGCAGGGACGGACGCCGGGGGTGCAGGGACGGCGCTTGCCGCGGGGAGGGTCGGCGACGGTGCGGCACGCGTACTGACCGGAAGCGGTTGCGAGGAGGACGGGGTGGGGTGAGGTGCGTCTATACTCAGCCCTTCCTCGGCGATGTCGGAGGCTGTCTCGTACGTTCCCGCGATACCCCACGGGGCCGCGCGCGCCGTGGCCATAGATGCACTGCTGACATTGGTCATCGCGACCGAGGTGGCGGCGTCGTCGGCGCTTGCAGCTGACGCCGAAAGCGCCAGCCAGGCGACTCCGGCGACGCCAGCCAGAATCACCCGCCGGATTGGGCGGCGCGCGCGCCGAAGGACTGATGCTGGGTCCATGCGCACACCCCATTCCCCGAAAGCTCACCGATTTACTACAGGGTAAGTCCGGCCGCCGGGGTCAGTCCAGAGTGCGCACAAAGAACGGCGGATTCACGCGGAAAAGGCGGCGTATTTACGCCCTCTCCGGCACCGTCAGCGGGCGTCGGTCGCGTAGCTCACACCCAGCTGGGCGCGGACGCCGTCGAAGAGTCGCATGGTGTTCAACGAGTCCTCCAGCGGCATGACCGGGCTCTCCGTGAGCCCCTGCTGGATGCAGCGGGTCACTTCGCGCAGCTCGTAGGTGTAGCCCCGTCCGACGACGTCGAAGCGTTCGCTGCGGACGTCGTCGAACCCGACCCGGACCTGGAGTTCCTTGGGGTTGTTGATGGAGCCGGTTGTCTGCAGGAATCCTGCGCTACCGGCGACGGTGGCGGTGCGGGGACCGTGGGCCAGCAGCGAGGAGGTCAGCTGGGCCTGGGCTCCGTGGTGGTACCCCAGGGTGAGGGCATTCTGCGCGTCGACGCCGTCATCGTTGACCCAGCCGGTGGCGCTGACGGTCTGCGGGAATCCGAGCGTGCCGAGCGCCCACAGCAGCGGGTAGACGGTGATGTCCAACAGTGCACCGCCGCCGTCCTTCGGTGCCCACAGGCGGGACGTGGGCGAATACGGCGCGGGGAAGCCGAGGTCCGCTCCGACCCATTTGACCTCGCCGATTTCGCCGGAGGCGGCGATCTCGAAGGCCCTCTGCATACCGGGCAGGAACCGGCTCCACATGGCCTCCATCAGGAACAGCCCCTTGGCCCGGGCCAGCGTCACGAGTTCAGCGGCCTCCCGGGCGTTCACGGTAAGGGCCTTTTCGCACAGCACATGCTTCCCGGCGTGCAGGGCGGCCAGCACTATCTTGTGGTGGTAGGCGTGCGGGGTCGCCACGTACACGACGTCGACGGCGTCGTCGGCGAGCAGCCGCTGGTACCCGGTCTGGCCGGCGTCGTCCCCATGGGCCCGGGCAAAGCCGTAGTCGGCGGCGAACGCGTCGGCAGCCGCCTGGGTGCGCGAGCTGACGGCGTAGAGTTCGGCATCCGGCAGGAGCTCGAGGTCCCGGGTGACCGACGCGGCTATGCCGCCGGTGGCGATGACGCCCCAGCGCAATCTCGCTCCGGTGGCCGTTCGGGGATCCTGGTCCTTCTGGCCGGACAGCCAGGGCTTCGCGATGAGGGCAGTCATGCTGCCATCCTCTCACCCGGGCGGGGGACGGCCACGGATACGACGCCGGACGGCCAGCGGGTGGGGCCGCCCCCGCCCGGCCCCACCGCTCGGCCCGGCCCCACCGCTTAGCGCCTGGCTACCCGGCCACGCCAGCCCCGGCCCGGCTGCGGGCGGGTTCCTCGGTGAGCCGGCCCTGCTGCAGCCGGAACCGCCGCTCCGTCTTGTTGGCCAGGGACCGGTCATGGGTGACGACAAGGATGGTGGTGTTGTGGTCCCGGCTCAGCGAGCTGAGCAGCTCGATGATGTGCTCGCCGGTCTGTTCGTCCAGGTTGCCGGTGGGCTCGTCGGCCAGGATCAGCTGCGGTTCGTTGGCGAGGGCCCGGGCGATCGCCACCCGCTGCTGCTCGCCGCCGGAGAGACGGTTGATCCGCCGGACGTGCTTCTCCGGGTCAAGCTGGACCTGTTCCAGCAGTTCCCGGGCGCGCTGCAGCCGGGCGCCCTTGCGCAGCCCGGCGAACTCCATCGGCAGCATCACGTTGTCCACCGCGGAGAGGTTGGGGATCAGGTTGAACTGCTGGAACACAAAGCCGATATCGCGGCGGCGGTACTCGGTCAGCTTGCTGTCCGGCATGCCGGCCAGGCTCACGCCGTTGACCAGCACGTCCCCGCTGGTGGGCTTGTCGAGGGCGCCCAGGAGGGATAGCAGCGTGCTCTTGCCGCTGCCGCTTTTGCCCACAATGGAGGCCAGGGTGCCCTGCTCGAGCCGGGCCCTCCCGCCCCGGTCTGGGCCGCGGCGGCGGCATTGCGAAGGCGCAGCGCCTTGGTGCCGACGACGGCGGTGACGTTCGGTACCGTTGCCGCCGTGGCGGCCTGTTCGGCGGTGAGCGGCTCGCCACCGCCTTCGAAGCCCTGGCCGCCGGCCGGGTTGACGGTGAGCACGGTGCCGACCGAGGCGTTCAAGTCGGCGACCTTGGCAGCAACGGCCTGGTTGGCGACGAGCATGGCAAGGGCGAGGCCGATGGCTACGGCCAGCACGGCCAGCACGGCCACCACGGCCGCGGTCCTGACCTTGTTTCTCAAGGCGTTGCCTACACTCCGGGCGATCACGCTCACGGGACTCCTTGGGATCAGGCCGGCTCTGAGTGGCCGGCTGCTGCTCCCACAGTGGTACGGCCCGCTGTGCGGAGATCACAGCCAAGCTATGCGTGGGCTGTGAAGGACCCCGGCGCTGTCGGCGGGGCGCGGCCGCGCAGCCCGCAACACGCAGAAGAGCCCCGGCCCTCCCTTGCGGGGGAGCCGGGGCTCTCGTGTTGCCTGGGGCTTGCGCCTCAAGCCGTGCTGGCGGGAACTACTTGGTCAGCGGTCCGAGTACCGGATCGTCGGCGTAGGCCGTCTTGACGTTCTCCTTGGTCACGATGACCGGCTCCAGCAGGTACGCGGGAACGGTCTTGACCTTGTTGTTGTAGGACTTGTCATCGTTGACCTCGGGCTTCTTGCCTGCCTGGATGTCCTTGACCATGGTGATCGCGTGCTCAACGAGCTTGCGGGTGTCCTTGTTGATGGTGGAGTACTGCTCACCGGCGAGGATGGACTTGACGGACTCAACCTCGGAGTCCTGGCCCGTGATGACCGGCAGCGGCTTGCCTGCGGCCTTGACCGAGGTCAGGACGGCGCGGGCCAGCGTGTCGTTCGGGGACAGCACGCCGTCGAGGCTCGCGCTGCCGTAGGTGCCGCTGAGCAAGGTGTCGGCACGACGCTGGGCGTTCTCTGCCTTCCAGCCCTGGGTCACGGCCTGCTCGAACGTGGTCTGGCCGGAGAGCACCTTCAGGGTGCCGTCGTCGATCTTCGGCTTCAGGATGCTCATGGCGCCGTCGAAGAAGACCTTCGCGTTGGCGTCGTCGGGGGAGCCGGCGAACAGTTCGATGTTGTACGGGCCTTCGGGCTTCTTGGCCTTCATCCCGTCCAGCAGCGCCTGGCCCTGCAGGACACCGACCTTGAAGTTGTCGTAGGCCACGTAGTAGTCCACGTTCTCGGTGTTCAGGAGCAGACGGTCATACGCGATGATCGTGGCGCCGGAGTCCTTGGCCTGCTTGAGCTGGGTGCCCAGCTGCGCACCGTCGATGGCGCCGACGATGATGACCTTGGCGCCCTTGGTGACCATGGCGCTGATCTGGTTCTGCTGCTCCGAAACGCCGCCGTTGGCGAACTGCACATCTGCCTTGAAGCCGGCGCCGTTGAGGCCGTCGTTGAACAGCTTCTCTGCCAGCACCCAGTTTTCCGAGGTCTTCTGCGGGAGCGCGACGCCGATCGAGGAGTTCTTCGGGAATGCCTCGCCGCCGGCGGTGGAACCGCCGGAAGTTCCGCTGTCGGTGCGGCCGCAGGCTGTCAGCGCCAGTGCCGCAATAGCAGCGATTGCTGCTGCCTTTCCTGCTTTACCAATCAGTTGCATTGCTTGGTTCACTTTCTTTAGATGGTGTGCGGAGAATTTTTGGGGGTCGGATCAGGCTCCCTTGGAGATGACCTCTTTGGTGGACGTGGTCTCGTCGGGCTTGATCTCGTTGCCGCGGCCGAAGTTCTTCATCATCAGGCCGATGATCGATTTCTTGCCCTGGGTCTTGTTGTAGACGTCGAAAGCGACGGCGATCAGGAGCACCAGGCCCTTGATGATCTGGGTCAGGTCGGCGCCGACGCCGAGGAGCTGCAGGCCGTTGTTCAGCACGGCCATCACGAGGCCACCGACGATCGAGCCGATCACGGTGCCGACGCCGCCGGTCACCGCGGCGCCGCCGATGAACACGGCCGCGATGGCGTCCAGTTCCCAGCCGACGCCGTCGAACGGGCCCGAGGCCGTGGAGCGGCCGACGAAGATCATGCCGGCGAGTCCGGCCAGGATCGACATGTTCATCATGACCAGGAAGTTGACCTTCTTGGACTGGACGCCGGAGAGCTCGGCAGCGTGCCGGTTGCCACCGACCGCGTAGATGTGGCGGCCGACGATGGTTTTGGAGGAGATGAAGCCGTAAATGATGACCAGGACGGCGAGGATCAGACCCGGAATCGGGAAGGACGTGCCGGGCCGGCCGGTGGCGAACAGGTACGTGGCGTAGAGGATCGCGCCGCAGACGAGGACCAACTTGGTGATGGTGACCCAGGCTTCGGGGACCTCGGCGCCCAGGGCCTTGGCGGTGCGGCGGGAGCGGAGCTCGCTGTAGACCACCCAGGCGACGGCCAGCAGGCCCAGCAGCAGCGTCAGGTTGTTGAACCCGGTGTTGGGCCCGACCTCCGGCAGGTAGCCGGAACCGATGTACTGGAAGTCGTTGGGAACCGGGATGGTGTTGGATTTGCCGACGAACTGGTTGGCGCCGCGGAAAATGAGCATGCCCGCCAGCGTCACGATGAACGCCGGGATGCCGACGTAGGCCGTCCAGAATCCTTGCCACGCCCCGATCAGGGCGCCGAGCAGCAGCCCCAGCAGGACGGCCAGGTACCAGGGGGTGTTCCAGTCGCGCATGATGAGCGCCACGCTGACGCCCACGAAGGCGGCCACGGAGCCGACGGAGAGGTCAATGTGGCCGGCGATGATCACCAGGACCATGCCGATGGCGAGGATCAGGATGTAGGAGTTGCCGTTGAAGAGGTTGATGACGTTGCCCGGGGTGAGCGTGCGGCCCTCGGTGAAAATCTGGAAGAAGACGATCAGGGCCACCAGGGCGAAGATCATGCCGAATTGGCGGGTGTTCCCACCAAAGAGCTTCTTGAGCGCGTTCATTTTTTCTGTCCTTGTTTCCGGAGTGTTCGGAGTGTTCGGAGTGTTCTGGATGGCCGCAGGGGCTCAGGCCGACTTGCGGGCGGAAGTCATGAGTTTCATGAGGCTTTCCTGGCTGGCTTCGTCCTTGTTCAGCACACCGGTGACGGCGCCTTCGAAAATGGTGTAGATGCGGTCCGAAAGCCCCAGCAGCTCGGGCAGTTCCGAGGAAATGACAATGACGCCCTTCCCCTGGTTGGCCAGCTGCTGGATGATGCCGTAGATCTCGTACTTCGCGCCGACGTCGATCCCGCGGGTGGGCTCGTCCAGGATCAGCAGTTCAGGTTCCGTGAACATCCATTTCGCCAGCACCACCTTCTGCTGGTTGCCGCCGGAGAGTTTGGCCACTCCCTCCTCCACGGACGGCGCCTTGGTCCGCAGGGACTTCCGGTACTGCTCGGCGACCGTGAAGACCTTGTTGGCGTCAATCACGTTGTGTTTGCTGACCTTGCGCAGGTTGGCCGACACGGTGGTGGCTTTGATGTCGTCCAGCAGGTTCAGCCCGAGGGATTTCCGGTCTTCGGTGACGTAGCCCAGGCCGGCATCGATCGCCTGGCGGACGCTCTTGAGCTCGACCTCCTTGCCGTTGATGTAGACCTCCCCGGAGAGGAAGCGGCCGTAGGACCGTCCGAAAATGGAGCGGGCAAGCTCGGTGCGGCCGGCGCCCATCAGCCCGGCGAAGCCGACGATCTCCCCGCGCCGGACGAAGAAGTTGGAGTTCTTGCAGACCATGCGGTCCTGGACTGCCGGGTGGCCGACGTTCCAGTTCTTGACCTCGAAGAAGACCTCGCCGATCTTGGGCTCGTGGTCCGGGAACCGGGATTCCAGGGTCCGGCCCACCATGCCCTTGATGATGCGGTCCTCGTCGACGCCGTCGGCTTTGACGTTCAGCGTCTCGATCGACTTGCCGTCGCGGATGATGGTGATGGAGTCGGCGATCTGCTCGATCTCGTTGAGCTTGTGGGAAATGATGATGGACGTGATGCCGCGGCCCTGGAGGCCGAGCATCAGGTCCAGGAGGTGCTGGGAATCGGATTCGTTCAGGGCCGCGGTGGGTTCGTCCAGGATGAGGAGCTTCACGGACTTGTTCAGCGCCTTGGCGATTTCGACGAGCTGCTGCTTGCCGACGCCGATTTCCTTCACCGGAGTGTCCGGGTCCTCGCGGAGGCCCACGCGGGCCAGCAGCTCGGTGGAACGGAGCCGGGCCTCGGCCCAGTCGATCACGCCGCGCTTGGCGGGCTCGTTGCCGAGGAAGATGTTCTCCATGATGGACAGCTCGGGGATCAGCGCGAGTTCCTGGTGGATGATCACGATGCCGGCGTGCTCGCTGGCCCGGATGTCCTTGAATTCCTGGACTTCGCTCTGGTAGACGATGTCGCCGGTGTAGCTGCCGAAGGGATAGACACCGGAGAGCACCTTCATCAGGGTGGACTTTCCAGCACCGTTTTCACCGCAAATGGCGTGGATCTCACCGGCTTTCACCCGCAGGTTCACTTCGGCCAATGCTTTAACGCCGGGGAACTCTTTGGTGATGGAGCGCATCTCGAGAATTATCGGATCGCTGTGCGTGTTGAGGGACGTCATCTGCCCTTACGCCTCCAATGCATGACTTCGTTGTCCGCCCCTGCAAACCGCAGGGCCGTCTGATGGAAAAGTAAACTGGATCACAGGCCTTGTCGTCAAGTCTTTAACGCAACAGCCCGATAACAAATAGCTTAGCCCCGCCGGATACCGGCGTGTTGGAAGACCAGGGCGGTGGCTCCGAGGGCCTCGGCGCGGTTGCCGAGCGAGGACATGGTGAGGGTGGTGGTCTCCCCGATCACCGGCACCGCGTGCCGGACCAGCCCCCTCCGGATCGGATCGAGCAGCAGTTCGCCGAGTCCCGCGAGCGGGCCGCCCACCACGATCACTTCGGGATTGATCAGGTTCGCCACATTGCCCAAAGCCCGGCCCACGGCGAGGCCGGCGTCGTCCACCACGCGCAGGGTCGCGGAGTCCCTGGCGAGGGCCTTGCGGACGATGTCCTCCGGGGTGAGCGGCTTGTCCTCGCCGCGGCCCAGGAGCTCGATCATGGTGGTGGTCGAGGCGATCGTTTCGAGGCAGCCGCGGTTTCCGCAACGGCAGATGAGGCCGTGTTCGTGGATGGTGGCGTGGCCGATCTCGCCGGTGATCCCGACGTTGCCGTAGTAGGGCAGGCCATTGAGGATCAGCCCCGCGCCGATGCCGGAACCGATCTTGAGGAACATCAGGTTGTTGATGCCGCTGTGAGGCCCCCAGGTGACCTCGGATAAGGCGCCCAGGTTTGCGTCGTTGTCCACGAAAACCGGGAGATCCAGCGCTTCCTCGAGCCGCTGCAGAATGTTGATGCCTACCCATTCGGGGAGGATGGCACCCTGCGCCACGGTCCCGGTGCGGCGGTCGATGGGGCCTGGGATGCCGACGCCGGCCCCGACCACGGCGCTGCGTTCCACCCCGCCGTCGACGAGCAGCCGGTCCAGCAGTCCGACGGCGGCGGAGATGCCTTCCTCGGCGTGGTGGCCCAGCGGCAGCAGCACGGACTCCTCCGCGATCACGTGGTAGCTGAGGGACGCGAGCACCACCCGCAGGTGCCGGCGGCCGAAGTCGATGCCTACGGAGACGGCGCCGTTGCTGTTGAGCCGGACGTTGAGGGCACGCCGTCCGGAGCTGGTGATCGGCTCGGTGGACGCCAGGCCGGCCTCCTGCATGATCCGCACTATGTTGGAGACCGTGGCGGTGGAAAGCCCGGTCTGCCGTGCCAGTTCGGCCTGGGTGGAAGGCCCCGCCAGGAGGCATTCGATGATCCGCTGCTGGTTCAGGTGCCGGAGTGCGGATTGTGATCCGGGGTTTTTGGTTCGGCTCCTCGTTGAGCGCGTTGGTGAGGGCATGCAATGAAGCGTGACGCATTCGGGGCTTGTAGTCAAGAAGTTAACGCAAGGCAGGGCGGTGGCTGCGGGGAACCGGCTGGGCATTCCGTCCCACCCCGGCCATAGCCGGGCCGAAATGCACCGGAGGCACTGTTGCGCCGCGTGGCTAGGCTGAGGGGGACGATCGTCCGCCACCCGGTGCGGACGCCTGGAGATGCTGAGGTGGAATGGTGCTGCTGGCCCTGATGCAGGCGAATGCCGCCGTGCTGGACGTAGAGGCGAACTGCGCCGCGGTGGACGAGGCGGCAGGGAAGGCCGCCGCAGCCGGCGCCCACGTGCTGCTCACCCCGGAACTGTTTCCCGTGGGCTACGCGCCGCGAAGGATCCGCGCGGAGCTCGATCCCGCCACGCTTCCGTCCATCCGCCGGACCCTGGCCGCAATCGCCGCCCGCCACGGCATCGCCCTGGTCTACAGCCTGCCGGCCGTCACCGGGGCGGGTGCCTGGCAGATTACGGCCACCCTCGTCGACGCGCAGGGCACCGAGTTGCTCAGCTATGCAAAAGTCCAGTTGTTCGGAGCCGAGGAGCGACATGCTTTCACCCCGGCCGACGCCGCCCCTGCGGTGGTTGACCTCCACGGGGTCCCGACCGCCCTGGTTATCTGCTACGACGTCGAATTCCCCGAGACGGTCCGCGCCGCCGCCGTGAGCGGGGCCAGGCTGGTGCTGGTCCCGACCGCCCTTTCCGAGGGGTTTGAGGCCGTCCCCCAGCTGCTGGTCCGGGCCCGGGCGCTGGAAAACCAGGTCACGGTCGCCTACGCCAACCACTCCGGCACGGAGGACGTCTGCGATTTCCTGGGCGGCAGCGTGATCGCGGCCCCGGACGGGTCGTTGCTGGCCGCAGCCGGTTCGGGCCCGGAGCTGCTGCTGGCCGAAGTCCCGGATCCTGCCCCCGGCGGCGCGGAAGAAGCAGTGGCATATCTGGATGACCTCCGGCCGGAGGCCTACCGTTCCTGGGGCGGCTGAACGTACTGCAGGGCAATCCATAGTTCGGCGCGCGCCTGGGCCTGGTTGAGGTCAAGGTCCAGCAGCTCCGCGAGCGTCCCGATGTGGCGGCGGACGCTGTTGCGGTGCAGCCCCGTGGCCTTCGCCGTGGCGTCCCAGCTGCCGTTCGCGCCCAGCCATGCGCGGAGGATCCCCAGCAGGGTATCCCGGCGCTCGGCTTCCAGGCCGAGGACCGGAGCCAGCAGCCGGCCCGCCAGCATGGCCCCCGCCTCGCCCCCCAGCAGCCCCGTCAGGGTGAGCGTCACGTCGTCAGCGCGGACGCTGTGCCCGCTGGTCCGCACCCGGCCGCGAAGGGACGAAACCCGCCGGTACGCCTCGGCCAGGCCGGCGAATTCGGTTGCGCTGCCGACCACAAGGCGCCAACCGTGCCGCTCAACCTCGGCCAGCAGGGCGTCGTCGACCTTCAGCTTGGTGATGGCCGCGAAACCGTAGTCGGTAATTTCCACCAGCTTGGTGTCGAACATCCTGCGCCACTCCAGCAGTTCGCGGACCGGGCTCTCGCCGGCGCGGCGTACAGCGGCCGTCAGGTTGATTCCCTGGACAACGCGGAGCTGCCCGGAGCGGGCGGAGGAAACACTTTGCGCGACGAGGTCCTTGAGGCCGTTGATGTGTTCGGTCCCGCCCGGCCTGAGGCTTTCCGGGTGCAGGAGCAGCGCCGTGGCCAGCTGGCTGGGTGCCAGCGAGCCGCTCGTGCGCTGGCGGACCAGGAGCTCCAGCAGGCCGACGGCGGCTGAGACCACACTGTTTTGCGCCGGCGTCAGCGGAGCGTCCGTGCCCAGGACGAGCGCGCCCAAATTGGCGTCGCGGGAGCTGCGCAGGGGATGGCCGAACACGAGGGCCGAACCGGCGTCGTCGAAAGAGTCCAGCTCCACCCGGGGGCCGCTGCCGCTCAGCAGCTTCGCCAGCAGCGGCTGCAACGCGGCCGGCTCCCGGCCGGGGGCCGGCCCGGTGTCGTGCGCGCCGCCGGAGCCGCGGGCCCGGATCCGCCCGTCCGCGCCGACGAGGATGGCCCACACCGGGACCCGTTTCACGAGTGCCGCGAGCAGCTCGTGTTCTGGCCGGGACGACAGCACGGCGCGCATGAGCTGCCGGTTGGCGTCGGCCAGCTGCCGGAAAGTCGTGGCGTTCTCGGATTCCAGCAGCTGCGAGAACTCGAGCCCGATCGCGGCGAACGGGACGGACTGGGGGATTGCGACGAGCGTGAGGTTGCGCCGCCGGCAGGCCTCGACGACGGCCTCGGGCACAGCGTCGAAGTAGGGTTCCAGGCCGAACCCCAGCGCTCCGACCCCGGCACCGACGAGGCGCTCCACGTAGGCCTCAACACGGTCCGCGCCGCCGCCCTCGCCCAGGAACGGCAGCCCGGCGGTCAACAGGAATTCCCCGTCGAGCAGGTACGGCGTCGGGTCCTCGAGTTCGCTCGGCTCCACCCAGCGCAGCCGGCCGGCGCCGTTGCCGCCGTCGTGCAGGACGGTGAGTTCCTCCGGTAGCTGCCGGAGGAACTGCTCCAGCGTGACGAAGCCGAGCCGTTCCGCGGCCTCAGCAGCCACGGCGGTATCCGGCTGGCACGCCACGCCCGGCGGAGCGGGAGGGGGCGGGCCGTTGTGGTGCAATGCATCTCATGCCAGACCACTATAGGTCATTTTGCACAACCCTGAGAGCTGGCTCACAGCCCTAGGCTGAACCGGGGACACAACAACCACTACTCACGAACGGACGTCAACGATGACTGTGCCTACTCTTACCGGGGAACGGCCCCCGGCCCTTGCCAGCCGTCCCGGACTGACAGCGCAGCTGCTTCGCCGCAAGCCGATCGGACAGCTCGTCAGCGAAGCCGAAACCGGCCACGGCGGCACCCGGCTGGTCCGCAGCTTCGGCGTGTTCCAGCTGACAATGATCAGCGTCGGCGCCACCCTCGGCACCGGCATCCTGGTGATCCTGGGTGAATCGGTGCCGCTGGCCGGCCCGGCGATCTGGATCTCCTTTGCCATCGCCGGGCTCGCGGCGCTGCTCTCCGCCGTCTCCTACGCCGAGATGGCCGGACTGGTCCCCGCAGCGGGTTCCAGCTACTCCTACACCTACGCGACCATGGGGGAAGGAATGGCCTGGATCTGCGGCTGGTGCCTGGTGCTGGAATACGCCGTCTCCGTGGCCGCCGTCGCCGTCGGAGCAGGGCAGTACGTCAACGAAGCCCTGGGCGTCTTCAGCCTGGCGCTTCCGGAGGCCATTTCGCAGCCACCCGGCGACGGCGGTGTGATGAACGTCCCTGCCATGGTCATTGTGCTCCTGGCCATGATGCTGCTGGTCCGAGGGGCCAAGGAAAGCGCCTGGATCAACACCGCCATCGTGGTGATCAAGGTCGGCATTCTGATCTTCTTCTGCGCCGTGGCCTTCACGGCCTTCAACGCCGGCAACTTCGAGCCGCTCCTGCCCATGGGTGCTGCCGGCGTCTCGGCCGCCGCTTCCAGCGTTTTCTTCTCCTACATCGGCTTCGACGCGGCCTCCACGGCCGGCGAGGAAGCCCGCAACCCCAAGCGGGACCTGCCGAGGGCCATTCTGCTCTCCATGCTGATCGTCACCACCATCTACGTGCTCGTCGCCGTCGCGGCGATCGGGGCCCGTCCGTGGGGCTGGTTCGACGGCACCGAAGCGGCCCTAGTGAAAATCCTCGAGGAGACCACCGGCCAGCCATGGATCGCCCTGGTTTTCGCCATCGGAGCCGTCCTTGCCATCGCCAGCATCGTGCTGACCGTCCTCTACGGCCAGACCCGAATTCTGCTGTCCATGGCCCGGGACGGAATGATCCCCAAAATCTTCGGCCGGGTCTCGGCGCGGACCGGCACCCCGGTAGCCGGCACCCTGATCGTGGGCATCCTGGTGGCCCTCGCCGCCGGTCTGGTTCCGCTTGGCGCCCTGGCGGACGCCACCAGCATTGGCACCCTCTTCGCCTTCGCCTTGGTGAACGTCGCCGTCATCTACCTGCGCCGCAAGCGGCCGGAACTCAAGCGGACCTTCCGTGTCCCGCTGTTTCCGCTCACGCCCATCCTGGGAGCACTGATGTGTGCCTACCTGATGGCCAACCTCGGCGCTGACACGTGGGCGACATTCGGCATCTGGATGCTCGTGGGCGTTGCCGCCTACTTCGGCTACGGGCGCCGGAACTCGAGGGTAGCGGCCATGAGTTCCGAGGAATACCGTGAGTTATCCGCCGGACAAGCCACCGACACCGCTGCCTCCAGCCCCGAACCGACGAAAGCCAGCCATTCATGACCACCGCCACCGAACTGCCCGCCCCCGGCCCGGATGCTTGGGGTCGCGGCCCCGCCGAGTCGCCGATCACCATGCTGAATCCGGACTTCCCGTTCAGCTACGACCACTACCTGGCGCACCCCGACGGCCTGGGGACTATACCCGCCGAGCTGTACGGGACCGAAGTCGCAGTGGTTGGTGCCGGCCTCTCGGGGCTGGTCACGGCCTATGAGCTGATGAAACTCGGCCTGCGCCCGGTGGTCTACGAAGCGGACCAGATCGGCGGCCGCCTCCGCACCGCGAGTTTCCCTTCCGCAGCCGGCATCGTCGCCGACCTCGGCGGGATGCGGTTCCCGGTTTCAGGCAAGGCCTTCTACCACTATGTGGACCTGCTCGGGCTGGAAACCCAGGACTTCCCCAACCCGTTGGCGGGGGCCACCTCCAGCACGGTGATCGAGCTCGCCGGGGAGAAGTACTACGCCGAAACCCCGGCGGACCTCCCGCCGTTCTTCCTCGAGGTGGCCGACGCCTGGAAGGCCGCCGTCAACGACGGCGCCCGGTTCACCGAGATGCAGGACGCCATCCGGGCCCGGGACACGGCCAGGATCAAGGAGCTCTGGAATGAGCTGCTCCCGCTGCTGGACGAACAGACGTTTTACGGCTTCATCGCCGGCAGCGACTCGTTCAAGCAGGCCGGGTTCTCCCATCGCGAGGCGTTCGGCCAGGTGGGATTCGGCACCGGCGGCTGGGACACGGACTTTCCCAACTCCATCCTGGAAATCCTGCGCGTTGTCTATACGGACGCCGACGACCAGCACCGGCTCATCGCCGGCGGAGCGCAGCGGCTCCCCGAGGCACTCTGGCAGCACGCGCCGTCGGGCATGGCCCACTGGCCGGATGGGACCTCGCTCGCGTCGCTGCATGCTGGGGCACCGCGCGGCGCGGTTAACCGGATCGCCCGGGACGGGGACGCCAACTTCCGGGTCCGGGAACGGTGGGGCCGCGAGTCCGCCTACCCCGCCGTGGTGACCACCTGCCAGTCCTGGCTCTTATCCACCCGGATCCACACCGAAGAGAAGCTGTTCCCGGCCGAGCTCTGGACAGCGATCGAGCGCTCGCACTACATGCAGTCGTCCAAGACCTTTGTGATGGTGGACCGGCCCTTCTGGAAGGACATCGATCCCGCCACTGGCCGCGAGGTCATGTCCATGACGCTGACGGACCGGCTGAACCGGGCCACCTACCTGCTGGACAACGGTCCGGACCAGCCGGCCGTGATCCTGCTGTCCTACACCTGGAACGACGACGCGCTGAAATGGCTGGCGCTCGATGCCGACGAGCGCGTGGAGCTGATGCTGCACTCGCTCGCCCAGATCTACCCCGACGTCGACATCGCGGGACACATCGTGGGCCAGCCCATCACGGTCTCCTGGGAAGCGGACCCCAACTTTATGGGCGCGTTCAAAGCGAATTTGCCGGGGCATTACCGCTACCAGCAGCGGCTCTTCACCCACTTCAAGCAGGACCAGCTGGCGGAGCACCAACGCGGGATCTTCCTTGCCGGCGACGACGTCTCCTTCACGGCCGGCTGGGCCGAAGGTGCGGTCACCACCGGGCTGAACGCGGTCTGGGGAGTCGTCAACCACCTGGGCGGAATGTCGGCCCCGGGCAATCCGGGACCGGGCGAACTGCTGGATGAGCTGGGCCCGATCGCGCTGGACTGAGCTGGCCTGCGCGCGTGCCTGCTCAGGCGCTGTGCAGCTCCCGGTGGGCCCGCGCCAGCTCCTGGTAGTGCGCCGCGTTGTGCTGGACGCCGGCGAACTCCTCATCGCTGAGCTCGCGCCGGACCTTGGCCGGCACCCCGGCGACGAGCGAGCGGGGCGGCACCACGGTGCCTTCGAGCACCACCGCCCCGGCGGCCACGAGGGAGCCTGCCCCGATCACGGCGCCGTTGAGGATGGTGGCGCTCATGCCGATCAGGCAGTCGTCCTCGACCGTGCAACCGTGCACGACCGCGCTGTGGCCGACGCTCACCCGGGCCCCGACCGTGCAGGGGAAGCCGGGGTCCGCGTGCAGCACCACGTTGTCCTGCAGGTTGGTCCCGGCGCCCACGGTGATTGCGGCGGTGTCGGCGCGGACCGAGACGCCGTAGAAGGCGCTGGAATTTTCCGCGAGGGAGGCCTTGCCGATCACCGAGGCGGTCGGTGCGATGAAGGCGGAGTCATGGACGGCCGGGGTGTCGCCGGCGAAAGCGTAGAGAGGAGCCATGCCTCCAGCCTAGGACACCTCTCCCGCCCCGTTGCGCTATCAGTTGTGGTTCTTCTGAGGGCCGGATAGCCGCCGTAAGCGATAGCTCAACGGGAGGGAGGAGCCAGCCCCGGGGAGCGGAGGACTCTAAAGCCCTGCCCGGGTTCGGGGAGCACGACGGCGATCGGCGCGCCGGGGGCGGCCACCCGCCCCAGCTCGCGGACGACGTCGTCCCACTGCTCCGGCGGCAGGCCCACCAGGGCGTCCACGGCCCAGACGGACGGGAACGCCGAATCAGCGAAAGGCAGCGGGACGGACCCCGCCACGGTTGCCTCGAGACCCCGGGCGCGGGCGGAGTGGATGTTTTCCTCGGACGGGTCCACGCCGGTGAAGTGGATGCCGGACTGGACAAAGTGCAGCCCGTCCACACCGTGGCCGCAGTTAAGCCCCAGGACGCCGCGCCGGCCCTCCGACTTCAGCAGCGCCACGAACTCGGCAAGCCGGTCCTGCCGCAAAGCTGCCATGCCTCCAGTAAATGTCCGTGGTCAATTAAAGACAACCGTCCGGTTTCCATCGAGCAGGACGCGGTGCTCGGCGTGCCACTGCACGGCCTGGGCCAGGGTCCGGCCCTCGACGTCCCGGCCCATCTGGACGAACTGCTCGGCCGTGCGCCGGTGGTCCACCCGGATGACTTCCTGCTCGATGATCGGCCCCTCATCCAGGGCGGCCGTGACGTAGTGTGCCGTGGCCCCGATGAGCTTCACGCCGCGGGCGTGCGCTTGGTGGTACGGCTTGGCGCCCTTGAAGGACGGCAGGAAGGAGTGGTGGATGTTGATGGCCTTGCCGGTGAGCTCGGTGCACAGCTCGTTGGAGAGGATCTGCATGTACCGGGCCAGGACCGTGAGTTCGACGTCGTGCTCCGCCATCAGCGCGCGCAGCTCGTCCTCGGCCTGGGCCTTGGTGTCCCGGGTGACCGGGATGTGGTGGAACGGGATGCCGTAGAACTCGGCCAGGCCGGCAAGGTCCCGGTGGTTGGAGACAATGGCCGGGATCTCGATCGGCAGGGTTCCGGAGCGCTGCAGGAACAGCAGGTCGTTGAGGCAGTGGGCCGAGGTGCTGGCCATCAGCAGGGTACGGACCTTCCGGCCTGCCGGGTTGAGGCTCCACTGCATGCCGAACGCCTGCGCCACGGGCTCCAGGGCGGCGTGCAGCTCGGCCTGGGCGGTCGCCGTCGTCGCCTCGACCCGCATAAAGAACGTGCCCGTGCCTTGGCTGCCGTACTGCTGCGAGTCCGTAATATTGCTGCCTGCCACGAGGAGGGCGCCGGCGACGGCATGCACGATGCCGGGCCGGTCCGGGCAGGACAGGGTCAGGATGTAGGAAGCAGTCAGCTGGTCGTCATTCACGATGAACAGCCTACCTGCGCGCGGGGCAGCGCCTGGGGTAGGCTTTAATGGTTGCAACTGGCGTTGGGTGGCTAACCACCAGGGAGCGGCACTCACGAAGACCACGGATCGTACGCCTGGGCCGAGGGTCATGTTTTGCCGGTCGGCAGCACAAGCTGCCGCCCCGCCGTCGGCATCCCCAAAAAGGGTGCCAGCCCGTAGCGCGTGCCCGGATCCGCCGGCCCGTAATCTAGGGGCGCCGCAGCGGGCCAGCCGGTAACCTGACCTTAAGCAGTGACCGTTGCCTAGCCAGGAGTTCTTCGTGACTACTTCCGTTAACCTTTCCTCGACCGCCGTGAGCAACCAGCCGCTGGCCGAACTTGATCCCGAAATTGCCGCCGTCCTCGCCCAGGAACTCGGCCGCCAGCGCGGCACCCTGGAAATGATCGCCTCCGAGAACTTCGCCCCGCGCGCCGTGATGGAAGCCCAGGGTTCGGTGCTGACCAACAAATACGCCGAGGGCTACCCGGGCCGCCGCTACTACGGCGGCTGCGAATACGTCGACATCGCCGAGCAGCTCGCGATCGACCGGGTCAAGGAGCTCTTCGACGCCGAATACGCCAACGTCCAGCCGCACTCCGGCGCCCAGGCCAACGCCGCGGCGCTCTCCGCCATGATCACCCCGGGCGACAAGATCCTGGGCCTGTCGCTGGCGCACGGCGGCCACCTGACCCACGGGATGAAGCTGAACTTCTCCGGCAAGCTTTACAACGTCGCCGCCTACCAGGTCGAGGAAGGCAACTTCCGGGTCGACATGGACAAGCTGCGCGAACAGGCCATCGCCGAGAAGCCGCAGGTGATCATCGCCGGCTGGTCCGCCTACCCGCGCCACCTCGACTTTGCGGCCTTCCGCTCGATCGCCGACGAGGTGGGCGCCCTGCTCTGGACCGACATGGCCCACTTCGCCGGACTCGTCGCGGCCGGCCTGCACCCGAGCCCGGTGCCGCACTCCGACGTCGTCACCTCCACCGTCCACAAGACCCTCGCTGGCCCCCGTTCCGGCGTGATCCTGGCCAAGAAGGAGTGGGCCAAGAAGATCAACTCCAACGTCTTCCCGGGACAGCAGGGCGGCCCGCTCATGCACGTGATCGCCGCGAAGGCCGTCGCCTTCAAGATCGCCGGTACCGAGGAATTCAAGGAACGCCAGGAACGCGTCCTGGAAGGCGCCCGGATCATCGCGGACCGGCTCAACCAGTCCGACGTGTCCGACGCCGGCGTCTCGGTCCTCACCGGCGGCACGGACGTACACCTGGTCCTGGTGGACCTGCGCAACTCCCAGCTCGACGGCCAACAGGCCGAAGACCTGCTCCACTCCGTGGGCATCACCGTCAACCGCAACGCCGTGCCGTTCGACCCGCGCCCGCCGATGGTCACCTCCGGCCTGCGGATCGGCACCCCGGCCCTGGCCACCCGCGGCTTCGGCGCCGAGGAGTTCACCGAGGTGGCGGACATCATCGCCACCGCGCTGAAGTCCGGTGCGGCCACCGATATCGAGACCCTGCAGTACCGCGTGGACAAGCTCGCCGCCGACTTCCCGCTGTACCCGCAGCACGAGCAGTGGTGACCGGATGACCTCTGCAGAGACTGCAACAACAGCAACCAACGCAACGAATACTGCCCGGATCCTCGACGGCAAGGCCACCGCCGCCGCGATCAAGGCCGAGCTGACGGAACGCGTGGCAGCCCTCAAGACCAAGGGCATCGTCCCGGGCCTCGGCACCATCCTGGTCGGCTCTGACCCCGGCAGCACCTGGTACGTGGGCGGCAAACACAAGGACTGCGCCGAGGTGGGCATCACGTCCATCCGCCGCGACCTGCCGGAGGACACCAGCCAGGAGGACCTGCTGGCCGTTGTCCGGGAGCTCAATGAGAACCCGGAATGCACCGGCTACATCGTGCAGCTGCCGCTGCCGGCGCACATCGACCAGGACGTCAT
This sequence comes from Arthrobacter sp. UYCu712, assembly GCF_040547005.1. Taxonomy (NCBI): domain Bacteria; kingdom Bacillati; phylum Actinomycetota; class Actinomycetes; order Micrococcales; family Micrococcaceae; genus Arthrobacter; species Arthrobacter sp. UYCu712. Next base: position 201,651 of record NZ_JBEPOZ010000005.1, on the reverse strand, counting down.
TCTGGAGGCCATGGATCCCGAGAAGGACGCCGACGGCCTGCACCCGATGAACCTGGGCCGGCTGGTGGCCAACGTCAGCGGGCCCATGACCTCACCGCTGCCCTGCACGCCCAAGGGCTGCGTCGAGCTGCTCACCCGGCACGGGATCAAGCTCAACGGCAAGCGCGTGCTTGTGGTGGGCCGCGGAGTCACCATCGGCCGCCCGGTGGGGCTCCTGCTCACCCGCAAGGACGTCAACGCCACCGTCATCCTGGCCCACACCGGCACGGTGGACCTGCCCGCCGAACTCCGGCAGGCCGACGTCGTGATCGCCGCGGCGGGCCAGCCGCACATGATCAAAGCGGAAGACCTCAAGCCCGGAGCCATCGTGCTCGACGTCGGCGTCAGCCGGGTCGACGACGGCAACGGCAAGGCAGTGGTCACCGGAGACGTGGACCCCGCCGCGGCCGGCGTCGCCGCGTGGCTCTCACCGAACCCCGGCGGAGTGGGCCCCATGACCCGGGCCATGCTTCTCGCCAACGTGGTGGAGACCGCGGAACGCCACGCTGCCGAAGCCGGCTCCCCGGCGAACGCCTGACTCCGGCTGCTAAGTCGCGCCAGGGCGCCGGTTCCTTCGGGAGCCGGCGCCCTGGCGTTTCTCCGGCAAAATAGCGCCGGCAAATAACGGAACGGCAAACGTCTGGATTTTTTACGAAAAGACTCTTTCATAGTTCGGCGGTATCCATTACCGTGATTCGGGTGCCAGAACTCGTATCGAAACAATCCTCTGCCAAGGAATCCTCCCCGAAGGAAGCTCAGTTGGGCAGCCCCTCCGAAACCGGATCGCCGCAGTACGTCATCACCGCCGAAAACCTGGTCAAACGCTACGGCGATGTGGCCGCTGTCGACGGCATCTCCTTCAGCGTGCCCGCCGGCGAGGCCTTCGGCCTGCTCGGCCCCAACGGCGCCGGCAAGTCCACCACCATGAAGATGATCGGCGGGGTGTCGCAGCGGACCTCCGGCACGCTCAGCATCATGGGCCTGGACCCGGACCAGAACGGCCCCGAAGTCCGCGCGCACCTCGGCGTCGTCCCGCAGCAGGACAACCTGGACGAGGAACTCAAGGTCCGGGACAACCTGCTGGTCTACGGCCGCTACTTCGGCCTGCCGATGAGTTACCTGAAGCCCAAGGCCGACGAACTCCTCGAGTTCGCGCAGCTCACGGACAAGGCCAAGTCCAAGGTCGATGCGCTCTCCGGCGGGATGAAGCGCCGCCTCACGATCGCGCGGTCCCTCATCAACGAACCCCGGATCCTGCTGCTGGACGAACCCACCACCGGGCTGGACCCGCAGGCCCGGCACATCCTGTGGGACCGGCTGTTCCGGCTCAAGGAACAAGGCGTCACCCTGATCCTGACCACGCACTACATGGACGAGGCCGAGCAGCTCTGCGACCGCCTGATCGTGGTGGACAAGGGCAAGATCATGGCCGAGGGCTCGCCCGCCAGCCTGATCCGCGAATACTCCACCCGTGAAGTCCTCGAACTGCGCTTCGGTTCGGAGCGCAACGCCACGGTGGGCGCCGAGCTCGAAGGCATCGGCGAGCGGCTCGAAACCCTCCCGGACCGCGTCCTCATCTACGCCCACGACGGCGAAGCCGCCCTCGAGCAGGTCACCGCCCGGGGACTCCGGCCGGTCACCTCGCTGGTGCGCCGCTCCTCGCTCGAGGACGTCTTCCTGCGCCTGACCGGCAGGAGCCTCGTTGACTGAGAAAGCAGCGTTGACCGCGCAGGCAGCACCGCTGCGCGCCCACTCGCCGGCTGTCGCCGCGGCAAAGGCCCGGAAATGGGGTGCCTTCTACTACGCCGAGCAGGTCCTGCGGGTCATGAAGGGCTACGGCTGGACCATCGTCATGTACGGCGTCGGGCAGCCGGTGGCCTACCTCTTCGCGATGGGCGTTGGCCTCGCCACCCTCGTGGACACCAACAGCACGGCAGCCTTCGGCGGGGTCAGCTACCTGGTGTTCATCGCCCCTGCCCTGCTGATTTCGGCAGCAGTCATGACGGCCGCGAACGAGTTCACGTTCCCGGTGATGGACGGCTTCAAGTGGCGCCGGGTCTACTACGGCCCGCACGCCTCGCCGCTGACGCCGGAGCAGATCGCGGCCGGTCACATCATTGCCGTCACGCTGCGCTTCGCGCTGCAGTCGGCCATCTACTTCGCGGTCGTGGCGCTGTTCGGCGCGTCCCCGGGCGGCTGGGGCTGGGTCTCGATCCTCGTCGCCACCCTCGCCGGGCTGTCCTTCGGCCTGCCGCTGATGGCCTACGCGGCATCGGTCAAGGAGGACAAGGGCCAGTTCGCCATGGTCATGCGGTTCATCGTGATGCCGCTGTTCCTGTTCTCCGGCACGTTCTTCCCGCTGGACACCCTGCCGCTGTCCGTCCGCTGGATCGGCTGGATCTCACCGATCTGGCATGGCACGGAGCTGGGCCGGGTGTTCAGCTACGGCTACCAGGAGGCCCCGCTGCTCACCGTCACCCACATCGTGTTCCTGCTCGGCCTGGCGGTCGTGGGCTGGATCCTGACCAAACGCCAGTTCGTCAAAAGGATGGCCGGATGAGCGCCGTCGTCGAAAGCCCCGGTTCCGGGAAATCCAGCGTGACCGAAGCTGCCCGCAACCGGCACTTCGGCCCGCTCTACTCCCGGAACGTCCGCGCCGTCGTCGCCCGCGGGCTGATGGCCACCAAGAGCAGCAACTGGATGGTGATGCTCTCGGGGTTCTTCGAACCCGTGCTGTACCTGATCGCGATGGGCGTGGGCCTTGGCGCGATCGTCGGCTCCGTGCAGGGACCGGGCGGCCAGGAGATCTCCTACGCCGCCTACATCGCGCCGGCGCTGCTGGCCGTGTCCGCCATGAACGGCGCCGTGTACGACTCGACCTGGAACGTCTTCTTCAAGATGAACTTCGCCAAGCTGTACCAGGGCATGCTCTACACCTCGCTCGGCCCGCTCGACGTCGCCATGGGGGAGATCTTCCTGGCCCTGCTCCGCGGCCTGATGTACGCCACCGGCTTCACCGCCGTGATGGGCGTCATGGGGCTCATCACCACGCCGTGGGCCATCCTGATGATCCCCGCCGCGGTGTTGATTGCCTTCGGCTTCGCGAGCTTCGGCATGGGCATCACCAGCTTCATGAAGACCTTCCAGCAGATGGACTGGATCAACTTCGTGATGCTGCCGATGTTCCTGTTCAGCGCCACCTTCTACCCGCTGAGCGTCTACCCGCAGTCCATCCAGTGGCTCATCCAGGCCATGCCCCTGTGGCACGGTGTGGAACTGCTCCGGCAGATCAGCGTGGGGGTCTTCAGCCCGGCCACCGCCGTGCACATCGGCTACTACCTCGTGATGATCGCCCTCGGCGTCCTCCTCACCACCGGACGCCTGCGCAAGCTGTTCCTCAAATAGGGATCCTTCGGGGAAAGGAGCACCCCATGATCGGCAAATGGCAATCCCTCGTCATCGACTGCGAGGACCCGGACGCCCTGGCCGCCTTCTACCAGGAGCTGCTGGGCATGGTCCGGGTCCATGAGGACGACGACTGGATTTCCATCGGTGACGCCGCCGGCCGGCCGGCCCTGGACTTCCAGCGCGTCGAAGGGCTGGTCCGTCCGCAGTGGCCCGGCGCCGACCACCCGCAGCAGATGCACGTGGACGTGCTGGTCGAGGACCTCGACGCCGCCGAGGCGGCGGTCCTCCGGCTCGGCGCCACAAGCCTCGACGCCGGCACGGAGACCTTCCGGGTCTACACGGACCCCGGCGGCCACCCGTTCTGCCTGGTGCTGACCTGAGCCCGGTATTGACCTAAGCCTGTCTGTTCTGAGCCGTGCCGGGCACGGACGTTCGCCCGCGGTGGAAGCGGGCCGGCGCGCGGCACGGGTTTGCGATAATGGGGAAATGCAATCTCTGGGCAACTCGCCGTCTTCCAAGCCGTCCGCGTACAACGCCGCCACGGGCAAGTTCTCGATGTTCCGGATCGGCGGCCTGGGCATGACCGTCTTCATCATCGCGTTCCTGGTCGCGGTCATCTTCGCGGCCAACCAGAACGACGTCGTGGGCTGGGTGGTGGCGGTGATTGCCGGCTTCTGGCTGGCCCTGGCAGCCTTCGTCGTCTTCAGCATCCAGAAGGCCGCCAAGAAGGCCACCGCGAAACTCGCCGAGGCGCAGAACGCGTTCAACGCCGCCGCCGGCCGGGCGCCGTCGTCGGGCAGCGTTGACCACGGCAGCACCCGGCTCCTGGGCGAACGACGCGAAGCCGACGAGGTCCGCGACCTGAAACTGGACCACTCCTTCAAGATTGTCCAGGTGCAGGTCCGCGTCGTGGAGCAGGAGCGGGCCAAGGGCGCGGCCTCGGACCAGGAAACCATCCGCCGGGCGCTGGAGACCATCGAAATCACGGCCACCAACGCGCGCGACATGATCAAGTCCTCCGGCGGAAATGACGAGCCCGTCAGCGGAACCATCATCGACTAGAGTGGATCGGGTGAGCTCGGCATTGGAGAAGGACCACCTTCGCATCGCATCAGTCAACGTCAACGGCCTTCGCGCCGCCTATAAGAAGGGCATGGCGGAATGGCTTGAACCCCGCGAGGTGGACATCCTCTGCCTTCAGGAAGTGCGCGCGCCTGACGCGATCGTCCACGAACTGCTCGGCGAGGGCTGGTACATCCTGCACGCCGAAGCCGAGGCCAAGGGCCGGGCCGGCGTCGCTATCGCCTCCCGCACCGAACCCCTACAGACCCGGGTCGGGATCGGCGACGACTACTTCGCCACCGCGGGCCGCTGGGTCGAGGCCGACTTCACCGTCCGCAACGCCGAGGGCGAAGCCTCCCGGCTCACGGTTGTCAGCGCCTATGTGCACTCCGGTGAGGCCGGCACCCCCAAGCAGGACGACAAATTCCGGTTCCTGGACGTCATGAGCACGCGGCTGCCCGAACTGTCCAAGCACAGTGACCACGCCGTCGTGGTCGGCGACCTCAACGTGGGCCACACGGAACTGGATATCCGGAACTGGAAGGGCAACGTCAAGCGTGCCGGCTTCCTTCCGGAAGAGCGGGCGTACTTCGACCGCTTCTTTGGCGAGGACATCGGCTGGAAGGATGTCCACAGGGGCCTGGCGGGCAGCGTCGACGGGCCCTACACCTGGTGGTCGCAACGGGGACAGGCCTTCGACAACGACACCGGCTGGCGCATTGATTACCACATGGCCACGCCCGCCCTCGCTGCTGCCGCAGTGTCGGCCGTTGTTGACCGGGCACCGTCCTGGGACACCCGCTTCTCCGACCACGCCCCGCTGGTAGTGGACTACCGGCTCTAGTCTTAAGGCTTACACGAATGACCTCTTCTTCCACTGCGACCACGGGCACTGACACCGACGCCGCAGCCGGCCCGGACGCCGCCCTCGCCGTTGCTGCCGCGACTGGCACGGCCACTTCTGCCCGGCACCGCATCCTCTCCGGGATGCAGCCCTCCGCCGACTCCCTGCACCTGGGGAACTACCTCGGCGCCCTGGTGAACTGGGTCCGGATGCAGGACGAGTACGACGCCGTCTTCTTCATCCCGGACCTGCACGCGATCACCGTCCCGCAGGACCCGGCGGAGCTGGCCCACCGCACCCGCGTCACGGCCGCCCAGTACATCGCCGGCGGCGTGGACGTGGACAAGTGCACGCTCTTCGTCCAGTCCCAGGTCCCGGAACACGCCCAGCTGGCCTGGGTGCTCAACTGCATTACCGGCTTCGGCGAGGCCTCCCGGATGACCCAGTTCAAGGACAAAGCCCACAAGCAGGGTTCGGACCACGCCAGCGTGGGGCTCTTCACCTATCCGATCCTGCAGGCCGCGGACATCCTCCTGTACCAGCCGCACGGCGTGCCGGTGGGGGAAGACCAGCGCCAGCACGTGGAACTCAGCCGCGACCTCGCCCAGCGCTTCAACACCCGCTTCGGTGAGACGTTCACCGTGCCCCGGCCGTTCATCCAGAAGGAATCGGCGAAGATCTACGACCTGCAGCACCCCACGGCGAAGATGTCGAAGTCGGCGGACTCCCCGGCCGGCCTGATCAACCTCCTGGACGATCCCAAGGTCATCGCCAAGCGGATCAAGTCGGCCGTGACGGACGCGGAAACCGAGATCCGGTTCGACCGCGAGGCCAAGCCCGGCGTCTCCAACCTGCTGACCATCTACTCGGCCATCACCGGGCAAAGCGTCGACTCCCTCGTGGCCGCGTACCAGGGGAAGATGTACGGGCACCTCAAGGTGGACCTGGCCGAGGTGGTGGCCGAGCGCCTCACCCCGATCCGGACCCGGGCCAACGAGCTGCTGAACGACCCCGCGGAACTGGACCGCCTGCTGGCCCTGGGCGCGGACAAAGCACGCGAGATCGCCTCGGCCACGCTCCGCGACGTCTACGCCAAGGTGGGTTTCCTGCCCTACGCCGGAACCTCCGGAGCCCGCTAGGCCGATGTCCTCCGTCAGCAAAGCCACCGCGAAAGACACCCCTCGAGCCGGCAGTGCCCCCGCCGGCAACGGGCAGTCCCGCAGCGAAGGCGTCAGCATCGGTGTGATCCTGGGGTTCCCCCCGGAGATCGCCGACGAGCTCCAGCGCTGGCGTGCCTCTTTCGGTGACCCGATGGCCGGCGTCATCCCCGCCCACATCACGCTGGTGACCACCACCATGACCCAGGACTGGGAAGGGGCCCGCAACCACGTGCGCGAGGTCGCGAGGAAGCAGCAGCCGTTCACGGTGACCATCGCGGGCACCGGATCTTTCCGGCCGGTGTCTCCGGTGGTCTTCCTCAACGTCGAGGACGGCTTCGGCCAATGCGTCCGCCTGCACCAGCAGCTCCAGTGCGGTCCGCTGGAGCGCGAACTGCCGTTTGCGTACCACCCGCACGTCACCGTGGCCCACGACGTCGCGCCGGAAAGCCTCGATGAGGCCGAAACGATGCTCAAGGATTACCAGGCCACGTTCCCGGTGGCTAGCATGGGACTTTACGAGCACGACGACAACGGCATTTGGCAGCTACGGGAAGAGCTTGACTTTGGGACCGAACCTGACGACCACCGAGGCCAAGACGGCGCAGCAGCCGCCCGCTGAGCCGCCACTTCCCACCGAGCTGGCGCGCCTGAAGCTGGAAGTCATCCGAAAGCGGGTGGACTGGGGCAGGGCGCGCCGTTCCGGCGGCGGGGGACTGGCGTCGCTGATGGCCATGGTGCAGTGGCTGCTGGCCCGGCTGAACGCCTTCCGGCCCATGCGGGCCTTCCAGCACTACAGCCTCCAGCGCGGCCCGCTGATGGCCGCCGGCATCGGCTTCAACATGTTCTTCTCCATCACCGGCCTGCTGGCCACAGGCTTCTCCGTGGCCGGGCTCCTGCTCAGCGGCAACTCGGCGCTGCTGGACCAGGTGGTCAGCAGCGTCGCGACCAGCGCCCCCGGGCTGTTGAAAGTCGACGGCGGGGAAGGCCTGGTGGATCCACAGGACCTGCTGAACCCCGACAGGCTGGGCTGGGCGGCCACCATCGGCGCCGTGGTCACCGTGGTGACCTCACTGGGCTGGATTGCCGGCCTGCGCGACGGCCTGCGTGGTGTGATGCGGCTCGGCCCGCGGAAAATGAACCCGATCCTCCTGAAACTGCGCGACGTCGGCACCCTCCTGCTGCTGGGCGCGGCGCTGGTGGTCAGCGCCGGCGCGTCGCTGCTGTTCGGCACCGCCGCGGACTGGGTGACCGTGCAGCTCCAGCTGGATCCCCTGGTGGCCGGGCCGCTGACCACGTCCATCAAGATCGGTGTGCCGCTGGTGCTTGGCTGGTGCACCGCGCTGATCATGTTCCGTCTGGCGGGCAGCCTGAAGCTGGCCCGCCGTTCCCTGCTGGAAGGCAGCATCCTCGCGGCGGTGGGGACCACAATCCTTCAGATCTTCAGCACCGAACTGCTCGGCAGCGCCGGCCGGAACCCCATCCTGGCGCCCTTCGCCATCATCATCGGCCTGCTCATCTGGTTCAACCTGGTCAGCCAGGTGTACCTGCTGTCCGCGGCCTGGGCCACGATCCGGGATGAGGACCTCAGGGCCGAGCCGGCCGCCACCACCAAGGGGTGGGGCTCCCGCCAGGTCCAGCCGGGCAAGACCCCCGTGGAATCCGGCCAGCGCCGCAGCGCCGCTGCGCCTACGAGCCGGCGTCGAGGTATTGGTCGGCCCAGGCAGAAATAATCTTCGCGGCACGTGCCGCCTGGCCCTTCCCCGTCAGGAGGTGGTCGCTGCCCTCCAGCGAGACGAAGCTGCGCGGGTGGCGTGCGGTCTGGAAAATGGTGCTGGCGTTTTCGATGCCCACCGTGTTGTCCGTGGGGGAGTGCAGCACCATCAGCGGCTTGTGCAGCCGCCGGATGCAGTCCGTGAGGTCGGCGCGTTCGAGGTCCTCGACGAAGTGCCGGCGGATCTCCACCCGCTTGCCGCCCAGGTCCACTTCGGCGCTGCCCTCGCTCAGGATCCGGTCCAGGGCCGCGTCAAAGACGTGGGCCACATGCTTGGGCGAGAACGGCGCTCCCACGGTGGCGACGGCGTCGAGCTCCGGGATCTCGCGGGCGGCCGACAGGACGGCGGCCCCGCCGAAGGAATGGCCCACGAGCAGCGAAATGGGCTTGCCCGAGTCCCGCATGAATTCGGCGGCCTTCACGGTGTCCGCCACTTTGTGGCTGAAGGAGCCCTCCGACCACAGGCCGGCGGATTCGCCGAGGCCCAGGTTGTCGAAGCGCAGCATGCCCACCCCGTTGTCCGCCAGGGCCTTGCACATCCGCGACGCGGACGGACTGTCCTTGCCCAGCGTGAACCCGTGCGAGAACACGCCCCAGCCTTTCACCGGCCCCTCCGGGACGTCGATGATGCCGGAGAGCAGCTCGCCGGTGGAGCCCTGGAAGGAGACCTTTTCGGAACGGGACATGGTGTCCCCTTTCGTGTCAGTGGATAGACGACGACGGCGCCCCCACCGGAGGTAGGAGGCGCCGTCGTCGGCTGTGGCCGTAGCTGAAGCAGCCGCGTGGCGGCAGCTCAAGAGGTGTTAGATCTTGCGGGAGAGGATGGCCTGCTTGACCTCGGCGATTGCCTGCGTGACCTGGATGCCGCGGGGGCATGCCTCGGTGCAGTTGAAGGTGGTGCGGCAGCGCCACACACCTTCCTTGTCGTTGAGGATCTCCAGGCGCATGTCGCCGGCGTCATCGCGGGAATCGAAGATGAAGCGGTGCGCGTTGACGATCGCCGCCGGGCCGAAGTACTGCCCGTCGGTCCAGAACACCGGGCAGGACGACGTGCACGCGGCGCAGAGGATGCACTTGGTGGTGTCGTCGAACCGCTCGCGGTCCTCGGCGGACTGCAGGCGTTCCTTGGTGGGCTCGTGGCCCCGGTTGATCAGGAAGGGCATCACTTCGCGGAAGGACTGGAAGAACGGTTCCATGTCCACGATCAGGTCCTTCTCCACCGGGAGGCCCTTGATCGGCTCGACCGTGATGGGCTTGGACGTGTCCAGGTCCTTCAGCAGGGTCTTGCAGGCGAGGCGGTTGCGGCCGTTGATGCGCATGGCATCGGAGCCGCAGACGCCGTGCGCACAGGAACGGCGGAAGGAGACGCTGCCGTCGATTTCCCACTTGATCTTGTGCAGGGCGTCGAGGACACGGTCGGTGCCGTACATGGTCACGTGGAAGTCGTCCCAGGTGGACTCGTCGGAGACCTCCGGGTTGTAGCGGCGCACACGGAGGTGGACGTCGAAGGACGGGATGTCGCCGCCGCCGCCGACACCGGCGGGGAGTTCGATCTTGGAGGCTGGCTCAGCGAGTTCAGCGGTCATCTTAGTACTTCCTCACCATCGGCTCGTAGCGCGTAAAGACCACCGGTTTGGTGGCAAGCCGGATGCCGGCTATCGACTCGGCGGAACCGTCCGCCGGGGCGTGGTCATCCTTGTACGCCATGGAGTGCTTCATGAATTTTTCGTCGTCCCGCTCGGGGAAGTCCTCGCGGAAGTGTCCGCCGCGGGATTCCTCGCGGTGCAGGGCCGCCACGGTCATGACCTTGGCCAGCTCCAGCAGGAAGCCCAGTTCCACGGCCTCGAGCAGGTCCAGGTTGAAGCGCTTGCCCTTGTCCTGGACCGTGATGCGCTGGTACCGCTCCTCGAAGGAGGCAATGTCCGAGAGGACCTGGTTCAGCGTCTCGGCCGTGCGGAACACCTGCATGTTGGCATCCATGGTGTCCTGCAATTCCTTGCGGATGGCGGCGACCTTCTCGGTGCCGTCAGCCGTGCGGACGTGGTTCAGCAGGTTGAGGGTGTAGGCCTCGGGATCAACGGGGAGGTCCACGTATTCCGCGGTCTTGGCGTATTCCGCGGCGGCGATGCCGGCGCGCTTGCCGAAGACGTTGATGTCCAGCAGCGAGTTGGTGCCGAGGCGGTTCGAGCCGTGCACGGAGACGCAGGCCACCTCGCCGGCGGCGTACAGGCCGGGAACCACCGTGTCGTTGTCCTGGAGGACCTCGGCGGTGATGTTGGTGGGGATGCCGCCCATGGCGTAGTGCGCCGTCGGGAAGACCGGAACCGGCTCCGTGTACGGCTCCACACCCAGGTAGGTGCGGGCGAACTCGGTGATGTCCGGCAGCTTGGCATCGATGTGCGCGGGCTCAAGGTGCGTCAGGTCCAGGAGGACATAGTCCTTGTTCGGGCCGCAGCCGCGTCCCTCGCGGACCTCGTTGGCCATGGAGCGGGCCACGATGTCGCGGGGGGCGAGGTCCTTGATGGTGGGGGCGTAGCGCTCCATGAAGCGCTCACCCTCGGAGTTGCGCAGGATGGCGCCTTCGCCGCGGGCCGCCTCGGAGAGGAGGATGCCCAGGCCTGCGAGGCCTGTCGGGTGGAACTGGAAGAACTCCATGTCCTCCAGCGGGATGCCGCGGCGGAACGCGATGCCCATGCCGTCGCCGGTCAGGGTGTGGGCGTTGGAGGTGGTCTTGAAGACCTTGCCGGCGCCGCCGGAGGCGAACACCACGGACTTGGCCTGGAAGACGTGCAGCTCACCGGAGGCGAGGTCGTAGGAGACGACGCCGGCGACGCGCTTCTGCTTGTACGGCGTGCCGTCCTCCCGGACTGCGTCCTCTTCGACCGTCAGGAGGTCCAGCACGTAGTACTCGTTGTAGAACTCGACGTTGTGCTTGACGCAGTTTTGGTACAGGGTCTGCAGGATCATGTGGCCGGTGCGGTCTGCGGCGTAGCAGGCGCGGCGGACCGGAGCCTTGCCGTGGTCCCGGGTGTGGCCGCCGAAACGGCGCTGGTCAATGCGGCCCTCGGGCGTGCGGTTGAACGGCAGGCCCATCTTTTCCAGGTCCAGGACGGCGTCAATCGCTTCCTTCGCCATGACCTCGGCGGCGTCCTGGTCAACCAGGTAGTCGCCGCCCTTGATGGTGTCGAAGGTGTGCCACTCCCAGTTGTCTTCTTCGACGTTGGCCAGTGCAGCGCACATGCCGCCCTGTGCCGCGCCGGTGTGGGAGCGGGTGGGGTACAGCTTGGTCAGTACTGCTGTTTTCGCGCGCTGACCTGATTCGATCGCCGCGCGCATCCCGGCGCCACCGGCACCGACGATGACGACGTCGTACTTATGGACCTGCATACCAGACGCTCTTTCTCTCAAAATTCGCTATAAAACACCGGCCGGCGGAGCCTGCCCGGTGAAATCTCGTGGGATCCCCGACCTGCACCTGGCAGGCATGGATGGCTCCCTGTGACGGACCGTGGATTGTGCCCGGGGCACGGATCGTGACGGCTGCGCCGCTACGGGACGGGGCAGAACCCGCCCGGCAGCTGGACGCCGTTGACCACGGGGCACGGGTCGAAGGTGAAGATGACCAGGGTGCCCAGGATGATGATGACCGTGGTGGCAGCGTAGAGAACGATCTTCAGCCAGAAGCGCGTTGCGTCCTTCTCGGCATAATCGTTGATGATGGTGCGCACGCCGTTGGTGCCGTGCAGCATCGCGAGCCACAGCATGGCCAGGTCCCACGCCTGCCAGAACGGGTCAGCCCATTTGCCGGCCACGAAGCCGAAGTCGATGGCGTGGATGCCTTCGCCCACCAGCAGGTTGACGGTCAGGTGGCCGAAGATCAGGACCACGAGGACGACGCCGGACAGCCGCATGAACAGCCAGGCGAACATTTCGAAGTTGCCCTTGGACGAGCCGGTGCGGCGGTACTGCGGGGCGATACGGCTGCTGCCGACCTTCCCACTGCGTGGGGGCTGAATCTCAGTTGCAGTCATGGCTTAGTGACCTCCAAGTGCGAGGGAAAGGTGGCGGATGGAGAAGCCCACCATCACGATGACCCAGAGGACCAGGACCGTCCACAGCATCTGGCGCTGGTACTTTGCGCCCTTTTTCCAGAAATCGACGGCGATGATCCGCAGGCCGTTGAAGGCGTGGAACACGATCGCTGCGACAAGGCCCGTTTCACCCAGGGCCATCAGGGGGTTCTTGTAGGCACCGATCACGGCGGTGTATGCCTCGGGGGACACACGCACCAATGAGGTGTCCAGCACGTGGACCAACAAGAAGAAGAAAATCACTACACCGGTAATGCGGTGTCCAACCCAGGACCACATGCCTTCACGGCCGCGGTACAAGGTGCCAGCTGGTTTTGTCGGCACTGAATAAACCTCCCTGCAACACAGCGGCGCTGGCATGGGATCCACGCGGGGGGAACGCCTGCTGCGAGAGCACTCGTAAGCTCAAGCCTAAATCTAGGCTTCGCTCACAGCTTATTCAATTTAGGAACCCCTTGTTGACAGGTGCCGGTACGGTTTTCGTACCGTTTTGAGACGAACGCCACATTCGGTACCCTGCCCGGAGCACCCGCCGGAGGGGGCCGGGCAGTGTCGCGCGTCGTCCTCAGGGGCCCACGGGCCGGATTCGGCTAAAGTAGCGGTGATGACTACAGACAAAGTGACAAGCCAGGATTCGCCCCAGGACTCAATGCAGGATGCCGTACTGAGCCGTTTCATTGCGGTGATTCCGGCAGGCGGTGTGGGGACCCGCCTCTGGCCCCTGTCACGGGCCGCGGCCCCCAAGTTCCTGCATGACCTCACCGGTTCGGGCAGCACACTCCTGCGCGCCACCTATGACCGGCTCCAGCCGCTGGCCGGGGAACGTGTGCTGGTGGTTACCGGAGCGGCGCACCGCGCCGCTGTTTCCCGCCAGCTTCCCGAGGTCAAGGACGCCGACCTCGTGCTGGAGAGCGAGCCCAAGGATTCCGGAGCGGCGATCGGCCTTGCCGCGGCCATCCTGCACCAGCGGGACCCGGACATCATCATGGGCTCCTTCGCCGCTGACCAGGTGATCAGCCCGGACAGCCTGTTCCAGGACGCCGTCCGCGAAGCCATCCACACGGCCGCGGCGGGCAAGATCGTCACGATCGGCATCAAGCCTACGCACCCCTCCACCGGTTTCGGTTACATCCGCTCCGGCGAGAACCTCAGCGTGCCCGGCGCCCCCAGTGCCCAGGCCGTCGTCGAGTTCGTCGAGAAGCCCAGCGAGGAAGTCGCCCAGGAATATGTGGACAGCGGTGAATACGTCTGGAACGCCGGGATGTTCGTGGCGCCCGTTTCGCTGATGCTCAAGCACCTCGAAGCCAACCAGCCTGAGCTCTTCGCCGGGCTGCAGGAAATCGCCAAGGCGTGGGACACCCCGCAGCGGGACGAGGTCACCGCCCGCGTCTGGCCCACCCTGCCCAAGATCGCCATTGACTACGCGGTTGCCGAACCGGCCGCCGCCGCGGGCGACGTCGCCGTCGTACCGGGCACTTTCCGCTGGGACGACGTCGGGGACTTCGCCTCGGTGGGCCGGCTCAACAGTGCCAAGGAAGTCAAGGACGTCACCGTGATCGGCGAGGGCGCCCGTGTGTTCACCGAAAACGCGAGCGGCGTGGTGGTCTCGGACACCAAGCGCGTGATTGCCCTGATCGGCATCAAGGACGTCGTGATCGTGGACACCCCGGATGCCCTGCTGGTCACCACCAAGGAACACTCCCAGCTCGTCAAGCAAGCGGTCGACGCCCTCAAGGCCAGCGGCGATACCGACGTCCTGTAGCAGCCTGGAGTGGTCCGATACCGTAACGCCCCGCACGCGATGCCGCTATTCCCTGAGCGCTCGATAGAGTTGTTCCGTGCGTAACTACACTACTGAAGCTGAGCCCACCACATTGGTGGGGCCGTGGCTGGAGCCCCTCCTGCCGGAGCTGATTGATTTCCGCCGGGACCTCCATGCGCACCCCGAGTTGTCATTCAAGGAGTTCCGCACCACGGACAAGCTGGTGCACCGGCTGGCAGCCGCCGGGCTCAAACCCCGCCGCCTCGAAGGCACCGGCGTGACGGTGGACATCGGCGAGGGGCCCATCGCCACGGCTCTCCGCGGCGACATCGACGCCCTGCCCATCATCGAGGAAACGGGACTGCCGTTCGCCTCGAAGAACCACGGCGTCACCCACGCCTGCGGGCATGACGTCCACACCACCACCATGCTGGGCATCGCCCTGGTCCTGCAGCGCATGCACGAGGAATCCCCGCTCCGGGGCACGGTCCGGATCATTTTCCAGCCGGCCGAGGAAACCATGCCCGGCGGCGCGCACGCCTGCATCGAACAGGGCGTCCTGGACGGCGTGCCGCGCATCCTGGCCCTGCACTGCGACCCGCGGATCAACGTCGGCAAGATCGGCACCCGGATCGGGGCAATCACGTCAGCCTCGGACACCATCAAGATTGAACTTTCCGGCCGCGGCGGCCACACCTCCCGCCCGCACCTGACCGAGGACCTTGTCTTCGCCCTGTCCCAGATCGCGGTGAACGTCCCTGCCGTGCTCTCCCGCCGCGTGGACGTGCGCAGCGGTGTCTCGGTGGTGTGGGGCCAGATCTCCGCGGGCTCCGCCCCGAACGCGATTCCGGCCAGCGGCTACATGGCAGGCACCATGCGCTGCCTGGACCGCGACGCCTGGCACGGCGCCGGCGAACTCCTCGACGACGTCGTCCGCCAGGTCGCGGCGCCCTACGGCGTCGACGTCCACCTGGAACACACCCGCGGCGTGCCGCCCGTGGTGAACTCCGAACACGAGACCGCCCTGATCGAGGCCGCGGCCCGCGCCGAAATCGGCGAGGGCGCCGTCGTCCTGACGCCGCAGTCCATGGGCGGGGAAGACTTCGCCTGGTTCCTTGCGGACATCCCCGGCGCCATGATGCGCCTGGGCACCAAGACTCCCGGCGGGGAAGAGTACGACCTCCACCGCGGCGACTACATTCTCGACGAGCGCGCGCTGGGCCTCGGCATCCAGGTGCTCACGGCGGCGGCCCTGCGCACCCTCCGCGACCTCTAAGCCCGGACCGGGCCCCCCACCCTGGAGTCCGGCCGTCGCCCAATTGAGTTGTGCACAATTCAATTGTGGCCTATCGTAGAACTATGACCAGCGAGCCGAACCCCAGCATTCCGCGCCTCGACGCCCCGCGCCTCAACCGGCAGGTGTGCTTCGCGATGTACTCGGCCTCGCGCGCTGCGACCGCCGCCTACCGGCCGATGCTCGACGACCTCGGCCTCACGTACCCGCAGTACCTCGTGATGCTCGTCCTCTGGGAGGAGCAGCCCCGCAGTGTCCGGGAACTGGGGGAGGAGCTCGGGCTCGATTCGGGCACGCTCTCGCCGCTGCTCAAGCGGCTCGAAGCCCTGGGCCTCGTGGAACGGCGCCGGTCCGTCGAGGACGAGCGCCGCGTGGAGGTGTTCCTGACCGACGCCGGGGCGGCCCTGAGCGCCGAGGCCGGCCGCCTTCCGCAACAGCTCGCCGACGCCGCCGGGCTCTCGCCCGCAGAACTTGACCAGCTCCGGGACACCCTCGGCCGGCTCACTGCCGCGCTGCATTCGTCCCGCTGAGCGCATTCCTCCAACAGAACGGAACCCCTTGAAGACTCTCTACACGGCAGAAGCACTCGCCTCCGGTGAAGGGCGCGACGGCAACGCCCGCACCCAGGACGGCAAACTGAACGTGACCCTGGCCAGCCCGGTGGAACTCGGCGGCAACGGCGAAGGAACCAACCCCGAGCAGCTGTTTGCCGCCGGCTACGCGGCCTGCTTCCACTCGGCCCTGCGTCTCGTGGGGCGCAAGGAACGGGCGGACCTCACGGATTCCGCCGTCGCCGCCAAGATCCACTTCGGTGCCCTCGCCGACGGCGCCGGCTACGGGCTGGCTGCCGAGCTCGAGATCGCGCTGCCCGGCGTGGACCGGGACACCGCCGAGGCCCTCGTCGCCAAGGCGCACCAGATCTGCCCGTATTCCAACGCCACCCGCGGAAACATCAACGTCGACATCAAGATCCTGGAGGTCGCAGCATGAGCGCCCACACCGTACCAACCACAACCCTCCCCGGCATTTCGCGGGAAATCCAGCTCGCCTCCCGGCCGCACGGCCGCCCGGTGCCGGAAAACTTCCGGCTCGCGGAATCCACGCTGCCTGAGCTGCAGGACGGCCAGGTCCTGGTCCGCAACCTCTTCATCTCGGTGGACCCGTACATGCGCGGCCGGATGAACGACGTCAAGTCCTATTCCGCGCCGTTCGCCCTGGATGCGGCGCTCGACGGCGGTGCCGTGGGTGAGGTGATCGCGTCCCGTGCCGGGGGGCTCACTGTGGGGGACACCGTGGTGCACGCGCTCGGCTGGCGCGAGTACGCCGTCGTGGACGCGGCGGCCACCACCCCGGCCCGGACGGACCTGGCCCCGGCTTCCGCCTTCCTCGGAGCACTCGGCATGACCGGGCTCACCGCCTACGCGGGCCTGCTGAAGGTTGCCGAGTTCAAGCCCGGCGACGCCGTCTTCGTGTCCGGCGCGGCCGGCGCGGTGGGCTCGCTGGTGGGGCAGATCGCCAAGGCCATGGGTGCATCCCGGGTGATCGGCAGCGCCGGAACCCCGGAAAAGGTGGCCCGGCTGCTTGAGCTCGGCTTCGACGCCGCGTTCAACTACCACGACGGCCCGGTCCGGGAACTGCTGCAGGAGGCGGCCGGTGACGCCGGCATCGACGTCTACTTCGACAACGTCGGCGGGGAGCACCTCGAGGCCGCCCTCGCCGTCCTCAACGTGGGCGGGCACGTCGCCATGTGCGGCGCCATTTCCCAGTACAACGCCACCGAGGCGACGGCCGCCCCCCGCAACCTGGCCGCCGCCATCGGCAAGCAGCTGACCCTGCGCGGCTTCCTGGTCAGCGGGCAACGCCAGCACGCCGCGGAATTCGCGCAGCAGATGGCGGCCTGGCTCGCCGACGGCACCGTGCGCTACGACGAGACAATCGTGGACGGGCTGGAGAACGCGCCGCAGGCCTTTATGGACCTGCTCGACGGCGCCAACACCGGCAAGATGCTCGTCCGGATCTAACCCGGCGGCCAGCCGCGGGAATCGAACGCGGGACCGGGCCCCGCACCGGATCGCCATCCGGTGCGGGGCATTTTCCGTACCGCTTGGTAACAAGTTCTCAACAATCTGCGGAATCGTCGGGAACTGTGTTATCCGCACGTGTCGCAGGCCACTAAAGTAGCTTGCATCAGTGCGCCTCGGCGCAGTGCTGCGAATCCATCAGTGACAACAGAGATCAGCGGAATACCGCAGACAGACACTCATTGAACTTCCGTCGTAGCGCCTACTCTTTCTTCCTGGAGGAAAATTGAAGAACTCTCTGCGTGCCACCGTCAAGCGCGGTTCGATGGCCGGTGTCGCCACCGCGGGTGCGGCTGCACTCCTGCTGACCGGTTGCGGTGCCGCCCCGGACGCCGGCAGCAGCGCCACCCAGACAGCCAGCAACTACACGGGCTGCATCGTCTCCGACTCGGGTGGATTCGACGACCAGTCATTCAACCAGTCCTCCTACGAAGGCCTGAAGAAGGCCGAAAAGGACCTTGGCATCAAGGTCAACCAGGTCGAGTCCAAGACCAACAGCGACTTCGAGCCCAACCTGCGCGCCATGGTCACCGCCGGCTGCAACCTGACCGTCACGGTCGGCTTCCTGCTCGGTGACGCCACGAAGGCCCAGGCCACGGCGAACCCGGACAAGCACTTCGCCATCATCGACTTCGGCTACGAGACCCCGATCAGCAACGTCAAGCCGATCATCTACGACACGGCCCAGGCCGCCTTCCTGGCCGGTTACCTCGCGGCAGGCACCACCAAGACCGGAACGGTCGCCACCTTCGGCGGCATCAAGATCCCCACGGTCACGATCTTCATGGACGGCTACGCCGACGGCGTGAAGTACTACAACGAGCAAAAGGGCAAGGACGTCAAGGTTCTTGGCTGGGACAAGGCCAAGCAGGACGGCTCCTTCACCGGCGACTTCGAAAAGCAGGACAAGGGCAAGCAGTTCACCCAGAACTTCCTGGACCAGGGCGCGGACATCGTGATGCCCGTCGCCGGTCCGGTCGGCAAGGGCGCGGGCGCTGCCCTCAAGGAAGCCAAGGCTGCAGGCAAGGACGTCAAACTCATCTGGGTTGACTCCGACGGCTTCCTCACGGCCCCGGATTACAAGGACATCATGCTCTCCTCCGTCATGAAGCAGATGGGCGAGGCCGTTGAGACCGTTGTGAAGGAAGACAAGGACGGCAAGTTCACCAACGCGCCGTACGTCGGCACCCTCGCGAACGACGGCGTGCAGCTGGCCCCGTTCCACGACCTGGACACCCAGGTCCCGGCCGAGCTCAAGACCGAGCTGGACCAGATCAAGAAGGACATCGCCGCCGGCAAGCTGAAGGTCGAATCCGCAGCCAGCCCGAAGTCCTAACTTCCTCCGCTAAGCGCCACGGCCCGTCCGGTCATTCACCGCACGGGCTGTGGCGCTTTTCGTTGCGCGGGCCCCGTCCCGCTCCCGGCGGCAGGCACTAGGCTGGTGCTGCAGCCCCCATTACGCGTCCGGACCTACCGTTTCCGGACAACTCGAGATTGGTCAGAGTTTTGAAACTTGAACTCAAGGGGATCACCAAACGCTTCGGCTCCCTGGTAGCCAACGATCACATCGATGTGGTTGTTGAACCCGGGCAGATTCACTGTCTGCTCGGCGAGAACGGCGCTGGCAAGTCCACGCTGATGAACGTTCTATACGGGCTGTACGAGCCCACCGAGGGTGAGATCCTCATCGACGGCAAACCCGTCACCTTCCGCGGCCCGGGGGACGCCATGGCCGCAGGCATCGGCATGGTGCACCAGCACTTCATGCTGGTCCCGGTCTTCACGGTCGCCGAAAACGTCGCCCTGGGGGCGGAAACCACCAAGACCGGCGGCTTCCTGAACCTCGATGACACGCGCCGCAAGATCAAGGAAATTTCCGACCGCTACGGCTTCGACGTCGACCCGGATGCCCTGATCGAGGACCTCCCGGTCGGCGTGCAGCAGCGCGTCGAAATCATCAAGGCGCTGGTCCGCGACGCCAAGGTCCTCATCCTTGATGAACCCACCGCCGTGCTGACCCCGCAGGACACCGACGAGCTGCTGGACATCATGCGCCAGCTCAAGAGCCACGGCACGTCCATCGTCTTCATCTCGCACAAGCTCCGCGAGGTCAAGGCAGTCTCGGACATCATCACGGTGATCCGGCGCGGCAAGGTGGTCGGCTCGGCCGATCCCGGCGCCTCGACCACCGAACTGGCCTCCATGATGGTGGGCCGCGCCGTCAGCCTGACCCTCGACAAGGCGCCGGCCAAGCCGCAGGAAACCACGTTCGAGGTCAAGGACCTCACGGTCATCGCGCCAAGCGGACAGCACGTCGTGGACAACATCAGTTTCAGCATCGCCCGCGGCGAGATCCTGGCCATTGCCGGCGTGCAAGGCAACGGCCAGACGGAACTGACCGAGGCCATCCTGGGCCTGCAGGACCGGGTCGAGGGCTCCATGCTCCTGGACGGGGAGGAACTCCTGGGCCGCAGCGTCAAGGACGTCCTCAAGGCCGGCGTCGGCTTCGTGCCGGAAGACCGCTCGGTCGACGGCCTGATCGGCACGTTCTCCATCGCCGAGAACCTGATCCTGGACCGCTACGACCAGGCCCCGTTCGCCAAGGGCATCAGCATGAACCCGGCCAAGGTCCTGGAAAACGCCAAAACCCGGATCGAGGAGTTCGACGTCCGCACCCCCTCGGGGTTGCTGGCCGCCGGGACCCTTTCCGGCGGTAACCAGCAGAAGGTCGTTATGGCGCGGGAGTTTTCCCGGCCGCTGCGCCTCTTCATCGCCTCCCAGCCCACCCGCGGCGTGGATGTGGGATCCATCGAGTTCCTGCACAAGCGCATCGTCGCCGAACGGGACCACGGCACCCCCGTGATGATCGTTTCCACCGAACTGGACGAGGTCATTGAGCTCGCGGACCGGATCGCAGTGCTCTACAAGGGCAAGCTGGTCGGGATTGTCCCGGCCGGGACGGGGCGCGATGTCCTCGGCCTGATGATGGCGGGCCTGTCCCCGGCTGACGCCCAGGCTGACACCGCGAGCAAGCACCCGGCCCAGCACCCTGCCGACAACCCGGCCCACACAGACGCCACGAACCCCGCGCCCGCCGCCCATCCCGTGCAGGAGTCCACCTCCGGCGCCGTAGGAGACGACCATGACTGAAAACAACAAGCCGCGGCACGCGGCTGACCCCGATCCGGGACAGGATCCGGACCTGACCCCGGAAACGCCGTCCCAGGAAACGGAGCCCGGGGCTCCCGCAACGGACGCCGCCTCGGCCACCCTGCTGGACACCGCCGGCGGCGCCATGCGGCCCTCGGCCGTGCCCGTCTCGGGCCAGAGCGGGACCGTCCCCGGCGGATCCGACTCGACCTCCGTGCTGCGCCAGATCTTCACCGGCAACGGCATGGTCACCATCCTGGCGGTCCTCCTCGCACTGGTCCTCGGCGGCCTGCTCATCGCCACCACGGACAAAATAGTTGCCGCCACCGCGGGATACTTCTTTGCCCGGCCCGGCGACTTCCTCTCCGCCGTCTGGTCCGCGGCCACCAGCTCCTACGTGGCCCTCTTCCAGGGCGCGGTGTTCAACCCCCGCGGCGGCACCGTGGCCGGACAGTTCGCTCCGCTCATGGAGACCCTCACCATCGCCACCCCGCTCATCACCGCGGGCCTCGGCGTGGCACTGGCCTTCCGCGCCGGCCTGTTCAACATCGGTGCCCAGGGCCAGATCATCATGGCCGGCATCCTCGCGTCCTGGGTCGGCTTCGCGCTGCACCTTCCGCTGGGCCTGCACCTCCTGCTGGTCCTGCTGGCCGGCATCGTCGGCGGCGCGGTCTGGGGCGGGATCGTGGGCCTGCTCAAGGCCCGGACCGGTGCCCATGAGGTCATCGTGACCATCATGTTCAACTACATCGCGCTCTACTTCGTGCGGTACCTGCTCGACACTCCGGCGTTCCAGCGCCCGGGGGAAACCACCCCGATTTCCCCGATCCTGGACCCCACGGCCGTGTACCCGCAGATCCTCGGCAGCCAGTTTCGGCTGCACCTCGGCTTCCTGCTGGCCATTGCGGCCACCGTCTTCGTCTGGTGGCTGCTGAACCGTTCCACGATCGGCTTCGAATTCCGTGCCGTCGGCGCCAACCCCAAGGCGGCCCTGACCGCCGGCATCAACGTTCCGCGCGCAACCATCCTGGTGATGGCCATCGCGGGTGGCCTGGCCGGGCTTTCCGGTGTGGCGCAGGTCGCGGGTACCGAAAAGGTCCTTACCGACGGGGTCGCGGCCACCTACGGCTTCGATGCCATCACTGTTGCACTCCTGGGACGTTCGACGCCGTGGGGCACGTTTGCCGCCGGTGTGCTGTTCGGCGCCTTCCGCGCCGGTGCGGTCCAGATGCAGATCCAGACCGGAACCCCGATCGACATCGTGCTGGTGGTCCAGTCGCTGATCGTGCTCTTTATCGCGGCCCCGCCCCTGGTGCGGTCGGTGTTCGGCCTGAACCCGAGCAAGAAGAAGGCCGCAACCGCCGGCAAAACCCAGAAGGCAGCCACCACCGGAGGTGCAGCATGAGCACAACAGCAACGTCACCTGTACCGGGACAGCCCAAGCAGGGAGACCCCAAGCCGGCGAGGGAACGGATGCCGGTGGTGTCCGCCAAGCCCGTGACCTGGAAGCTGCCGGCGACGCTGCTGGTGCTGGCCGTCGTCGCGTTCGTCTTCTTTGGGCTCCTGGGCCCGCACGAGACCGCCACCTTCGGCATTTCCTCCGGCGGTGACTTCTTCCAGCTGCCCGAGATCGAGGTGCCCGCCTTCCTCGGCGGGATTGTGCTCTCCGTGATCATGCTGGGCCTCGCGGGCTACACCGTCTTCCTGAAGACGAAAAACCAGCGGCCCCCGCGCTGGCTGCCGGCCGTGTTCGTTGTCCTCTTCGTCGCGGCCTTCCTGATCTGGGTGGTTGGCGGCGCCCGCACCCCCAGCATCTCGCTGGCCGGCCTCATCGCCGGATCCGTCACCCTCGCCGTGCCGCTCGTCTTCGGTTCCCTGTCCGGTGTCCTGTGCGAACGCGCCGGCGTCGTGAATATCGCCATCGAAGGCCAGCTCCTGGGCGGGGCCTTCACGGCCGCGATTGTGGCCACGCTGACCCACAACCCCTACGTGGGCCTGCTCGCGGCGGCCGTCGCCGGTGCCGCCGTCTCCATGGTGCTGGCGCTGTTCAGCATCAAGTACGTCGTCAACCAGATCATCGTCGGCGTGGTGCTCAACGTCCTCGTCTCCGGCCTCACGGGCTTCCTGTTCAGCACCGTGATGCAGGCGGACAAGGAAATGTTCAACTCGCCCGGCCGGCTTCCCATCATCGAGATCCCGGTCCTCTCCAGCATTCCGGTCCTCGGCCCGATCCTGTTCAAGCAGTCGGTCGTGGGCTACCTCATGTACGTCGCCGTCATCGTTGTGTGGATCGGGCTGTTCAAGACCAAATGGGGCCTCCGGGTCCGGGCCGTGGGCGAACACCCGCAGGCGGCGGACACCATGGGCATCAAGGTCAACGCGACCCGCTTCTGGAACGTCACCCTCGGCGGCGCCGTTGCCGGCATCGGCGGATCGTTCTTCACCCTTGTGGCGATCGACAGCTTCACCAAGGAGATCTCCGGCGGCCGCGGCTTCATCGCCCTCGCGGCCATGATCCTGGGCCGCTGGAACCCGATCGGTGCCTTCTGCGCCGCCCTGCTGTTCGGTTTCGCCGACAACCTGCAGAGCATCGTGACGATCATCGGCACCCCGGTTCCGAGCCAGTTCATGGCCATGCTGCCGTACGTCGTGACGGTGTTCGCCGTCGCCGGACTCGTGGGCCGCTCGCGGCCGCCGGCGGCCAGCGGCATACCGTACGTCAAAGGATGACGGACGTGGCAAGCACCGGCGTCGACTGGGCGGCCCTCGAGGCTGCCGCGGTCGCCGCCATGAAGAACGCCTATGCGCCGTATTCGAAGTTCGCGGTGGGGGCAGCAGCCCTCACCGCGGACGGCCGGATCGTCTCCGGCTGTAACGTGGAGAACGCCAGCTACGGGCTGACCCTGTGCGCCGAGTGCGCCCTGGTGGGCAACCTGCACATGACCGGCGGGGGACTGCTCCGCGCCTTCTACTGCGTTGACGCCGGCGGCAACATCCTGATGCCGTGCGGACGCTGCAGGCAGCTGCTGTATGAATTCCGGGCTCCGGAGATGGAGCTCATGACCACGCAGGGAATCAAGACCATGGACCAGGTCCTTCCCGATGCCTTTGGCCCCCAACACCTGGAGGAACCCCGGTGACACAGACTACTCAGACCAACAACAGCAACACTGAATCGTTCGACGCCGTCGACATCATCCGCATCAAGCGGGACAAGGGCGCGCTCAGCCCGGCCCAGATCGACTGGACCATCGACGCCTACACCCGCGGCGCGATCGCCGACGAGCAGATGGCCGCCCTGAACATGGCCATCCTGCTCAACGGCATGGACCGGTCCGAGATCTCCCGTTGGACTGCGGCGATGATCGCCTCCGGCGAGCGGATGGACTTCTCCAGCCTGCGCCGGACCGACGGCGGCGTGAAGCCCACGTCCGACAAGCACTCCACCGGCGGCGTGGGGGACAAGATCACCCTCCCGCTGGCACCCCTCGTGGCGGTCTTCGGCGTGGCCGTGCCGCAGCTCTCCGGCCGCGGCTTGGGCCACACCGGCGGCACCCTGGACAAGCTCGAATCGATCCCGGGCTGGCGTGCGGCGCTCAGCAACGAGGAAATGATGGCCCAGCTCCAGGACGTCGGCGCCGTGATCTGCGCCGCCGGCGCCGGCCTGGCCCCGGCCGACAAAAAGCTCTACGCCCTCCGGGACGTCACCGGAACTGTCGAGGCCATCCCGCTGATCGCCTCCTCGATCATGAGCAAGAAGATCGCCGAAGGCACCGGTTCGCTGGTGCTCGACGTCAAGGTGGGCAGCGGCGCCTTCATGAAGGACGAGGCCCGGGCCCGCGAACTGGCCGAGACCATGGTGGCCCTGGGCAAGGACGCCGGCGTGAACACGGTGGCGCTGCTGACCAACATGAACACGCCCCTGGGCCTCACCGCGGGCAACGCGATCGAGGTCGAGGAATCCGTGGAGGTCCTCGCCGGCGGGGGCCCGGAAGACGTCGTCGAGCTCACCGTCCGGCTCGCGGAGGAGATGCTGGCCTGCGCCGGCGTCCACGACGCCGATCCGCGGGCAGCCCTGCGGGACGGCCGGGCCATGGACGTCTGGAACCGGATGATCGAGGCGCAAGGCGGGGACCCGCGCGCCAAGCTGCCGGTGGCCCGGGAGTCCGAGGTCATCTACGCCCCGGCCGACGGTGTGCTGGTGGAACTCGACGCCATGGCCGTCGGTGTCGCCGCCTGGCGCCTGGGCGCCGGCCGCGCCCGCAAGGAAGACCAGGTCCAGGCCGGGGCCGGCGTGCGCATGCATGCCAAGCCCGGCGCCACAGTGCGCGCCGGCGAGCCGCTTATGACCCTGCTGACGGACACCCCGGAGAAGTTCGGCCGGGCCAAGGAAGCGCTGGAGCGCGCCGTCGTGATTGCACCGGAAGGCTCCCGTCCGGCCCAGAAGCTGATCATCGGCCGCATCGCCTAAGCAAACCCCGCTTGCCCTATCATTTGTGGTCCCCAAACCCGTGGTTTAGCCACCCCAAGTGATAGGGCAACCAGGGGGCGGGCCGGCAGTACACTGGCTCCACAGCAGTACTTTCCGGCCCGGCCGCGTGATAGGAAACCGTGCAGGCAATCAACGACTTCATCCTGGCAGCCGCAGGCCAACCCTGGGTTCTTTTCCTGGTGTTCGCGTGCTGCGTGATTGACGGCTTCTTCCCGCCCATCCCGAGCGAATCCGTGGTGGTGGGGCTGGCCGCGGTCGCCGCCACGGCGGACGTGCCCAACCCGCTGTTCCTGATCGGCGTCGCCGCGGCGGGAGCGTTCCTGGGCGACAACACCGCCTACCTCATCGGCCGCCGCACGGGCACGCAGCGGTGGGCCTGGATGCGGGGCCCGCGCATGCAGAAAGCCTTCTCCTGGGCGGGCACGGAACTGCACAAACGGCCGGCGTCGCTGATCCTCGTGGCGCGGTTCGTTCCCATCGGCCGGGTGGCCGTGAACCTGACGGCCGGCGTCTCGCACTATCCGCGGCCCCGGTTCGTGGGGTTGACGGTGCTCTCGGCGCTGCTCTGGGCCGGGTATTCCGTGGCGATCGGACTGTTCTTCGGACAATGGTTCGAACACAACCACCTGCTGGGCGCCACCGTCGCGATCGTCTGCGCGATCGTGCTCGGAATCCTAGTGGATCTCGGCATCAGCAGGCTCCGCGGAAAGGTCCCGGCAGACGCGGACCGGACGCCGCCGCCCGCAGAGGGATAGACCGGCAGCGAACCTCCGCGAAACCGTAGCTAATCGTGCCGTGGCCATGGGACACTTAGGAGCGATTTACGTCACTTTCCGCTGGCAGATGTTGTGCCACATTTTTCGTCTAGGAGCCATGCCCGCGTGGAGTTCATTAATGAGGCCGTGCTCCATGCAGCTGGCCAGTGGTGGATAT
Organism: Arthrobacter sp. UYCu712; assembly: GCF_040547005.1. Lineage (NCBI taxonomy): Bacteria > Bacillati > Actinomycetota > Actinomycetes > Micrococcales > Micrococcaceae > Arthrobacter > Arthrobacter sp. UYCu712. Next base: position 175,564 of record NZ_JBEPOZ010000005.1, on the reverse strand, counting down.
ACCCCCTCCTCCTGGTCTTCTTCTTTGTCGACGGCTTCGCGATGGTGGTCCCGAGCGAGACCCTGATTGTTGCCCTCGCGGCGTTCTCCGTGCGCGGCGGCCAGCCCAATCTCTGGATCCTCGGCCTGACAGCCCTGATCGGCGCCATCGCGGGTGACAACATGGCGTACCTGCTGGGCCGGAAGATCGGCCTCGAGCGGTTCCGCTGGATGCGCAAGCCGAAAGTCCAGAAAGCCTTCGGCTGGGCACGCTACGAACTGGAGAAGCGCGGCGCAGTCCTGATCTTCACCGCCCGGTACATCCCGTGGGGACGCGTCGCCGTCAACTATGTCGCAGGCACCACGGGCTTCCCGCACCGGAGGTTCTTTTTCCTGGACGCCTTTGCCTGCGCCACCTGGGTGGTCTATTCCATCGGCATCGGCGTACTGGCCAGCTCCTTCCACTGGCTGCATGACAACCCCTTGCTGAGCGCCGGCATCGCAGTGGTCTTCGCGATCGTCCTGGGTGTGCTGATCGACCACGTCCTGCGCTGGTGGCACAAGCGGCTCGGGCGCCACGACGCAGAAGTCGTGGACGAATGGCTCGACGGCGGGCCCACCCACGAACCGGCCGCCGCCGCCGTTCCTTCGCCGAGGATCGCCTCCGGGGATGCCGAGGCCGGCAGAAAGTAGCGTCCGGCGCGCTCCGACCCTATGGTTGGAACGTGACTGAGACTATTCCTAACGCTGCCCCTGACCTCGAATTCGATCTGAAGGGCCTTCCCAAGGTTTCCCTTCACGACCACCTGGATGGCGGGCTGCGTCCGGCCACCATCATTGAGCTTGCCGACGCCGTGGGACACACGCTGCCCTCGAGCGACCCTGTCGCGCTGGGGGAGTGGTTCCGCGAATCCGCCAACTCCGGCTCGCTGGTCCGCTACCTCGAAACCTTCGACCACACCATCGCCGTGATGCAGACCAAAGAGGGCCTGTTCCGTGTCGCCAAAGAGTTCGTCGAGGACCTGGCCGACGACGGCGTCGTGTACGGCGAAGTGCGCTGGGCACCCGAACAGCACCTGCAGAAGGGCCTGAGCCTGGATGAAGTGGTCGAAACCGTGCAGGCCGGCCTCGAAGCCGGCGTGGACGCCGTGGCCGAGACCGGCCGTGAGATCCAGGTGGGCCAGCTGATCACAGCCATGCGCCACGCCGACCGCGGCCAGGAGATCGCCGAACTGGCTGTCCGCCACCGCAACAACGGCGCCGTCGGCTTCGACATCGCCGGAGCCGAAGACGGCTTCCTGCCGTCGCGTTTCAAGGACGCCTTCACCTACCTGGCCCAGCACAATTTCCCGGCCACCGTCCACGCCGGTGAAGCTGCCGGCCTGGAAAGCATCCAGTCGGCGCTCGTCGACGGCCGGGCGCTGCGCCTGGGCCACGGCATCCGGATCGCCGAAGACGTCACCGTCGAGTTCGAAGAGGACGAAGACGCTGCCGAAGTCAACGACAGCAGCGATGAGGTCAACGACAACATCGGCCTCGTGACCCTCGGCGAGCTGGCCAGCTGGGTCCGCGACCGTGGCATCGCCCTGGAGATCTGCCCCTCCTCCAACCTGCAGACCGGAGCCGTCGCCGGCTTCGGCGAGGGAATCGAAAGCCACCCGCTGGACATGCTCTACCAGCTGGGCTTCAACGTCACCATCAACACCGACAACCGGCTCATGAGCGGCGTCACGCTGACTGATGAGTTCGAACTGCTCGTGGAGACCTTCGACTACGACCTCGATGACCTGCTGGAGCTGACGCTGAACGCGGCCGAGGCGGCCTTCCTGCCCCTCGAGGAGAAGGAAGCACTCGTCGAATACATCAACGAGGCCTACACCGACCTTGGCTAACGAGGTCGGGGAGCTGGTGGGGATGATTGCGGCCCTGCGCGAGCACTGCCCCTGGATGCGTGCACTCACCCACGAGTCCCTCGTGGAATACCTCCTGGAGGAGGCTTACGAGGTCGCCGAGACGATCGAGGCCGGCGGCGGCGACGCGGAGCTCCAGGCCGAGCTGGGCGACGTCCTCCTGCAGGTGGTCCTGCACGCCAGGCTCGCCGGGGAGCGCGGTGCATTCGACCTCGACGACGTCGCCCGCGGCCTGACCGCGAAGATGATCCGGCGCAACCCGCACGTGTTCCGCCCGGACGGCTCCCTGCAGGACTCCTTCCCGGCCACGGTGCAGGAAATCATTGAGACCTGGGATGCCGTCAAAAAGGCGGAAAAGCCGGACCGCGGACACAACTTCGACGGCGTCCCGGCCGCCCTTCCGGCGTTGGCGCGCGCCCAGAAGCTGCTGGACCGCGCGGACCGCGCCGGCCTCCCGGCGGACGCGGACGGGAACGGAACCGCCGTCGAAGTTCCGGCCGGCGAGGAGGCGCTCGGTGAGCTTCTGTTCGGCATCGTGGCGGCCGCCCGCCGCCACGGGCTCGACGCCGAGCGGGCCCTCCGCGGGGCCGTCCGCCGCTTCCAGGCCGACCAGGTACATCCCCCATCTCCCTGATGACGTCCGGGGACTGGATAGGTTTCCGTAACCTGTACCACTCTCGACTAGGCTAGGGGAGACGAGGACGTCGGTTTTCAGCTTGATTCCCAGCTAGAGTCCCGGCAGTCAGATTCCCAGCAGATCGCTTCACCCAAAGGAGCATATTCATGGCGCTTATCGATGCCATCCACGCCCGCGAGATCCTCGATTCCCGTGGCAACCCGACCGTAGAAGTTGAAGTTCTGCTCTCCGACGGCCAGATCGGCCGCGCAGCAGTTCCCTCCGGAGCCTCCACCGGCGAGCACGAGGCCGTTGAGCTCCGCGACGGCGACAAGGCCCGTTACCTCGGCAAGGGCGTCCAGAAGGCCGTCGACGCCGTCATCGACCAGATCGCCCCTGCCCTGATCGGCTTCGACGCCACAGACCAGCGCAGCATCGACCAGTCCATGATCGACCTGGACGGCACCGCCAACAAGAGCAAGCTCGGCGCAAACGCGATCCTGGGCGTATCCCTGGCCGTGGCCAACGCCGCCGCAGCTTCCGCGGACCTGCCGCTCTACAAGTACCTGGGCGGCCCGAACGCCCACGTCCTGCCGGTCCCGCTGATGAACATCCTCAACGGCGGCTCCCACGCCGATTCCGACGTCGACATCCAGGAATTCATGGTTGTCCCGCTCGGCGCCGAGACCTTCTCCGAAGGCCTGCGCTGGGGCGTCGAGGTCTACCACGCCCTCAAGGCCGTGCTGCAGGAGAAGGGCCTCTCCACGGGCCTCGGCGACGAGGGCGGCTTCGCGCCGAACCTGCCGTCCAACCGCGCAGCCCTGGACCTGATCCAGGAAGCCATCAAGAACGCCGGCTACACCCCGGGCAAGGACATCGCGCTGGCCCTGGACGTGGCCTCCTCGGAGTTCTTCACCGACGGCGCCTACCAGTTCGAAGGCAAGGCCCTGACCTCCGCCGAGATGAGCGCCTACTACGCCGAACTCGTCGCCGACTACCCGCTGGTCTCGATTGAGGACCCGCTGGACGAGAACGACTGGGAAGGCTGGAAGGCCCTCACCGACGCCATCGGCGACAAGGTCCAGATCGTCGGCGACGACCTCTTCGTGACCAACCCCGAGCGCCTGCAGACCGGCATCGACTCGCGCACCGCGAACTCGCTGCTGGTCAAGGTCAACCAGATCGGTTCACTGACCGAGACCCTCGACGCCGTGTCCCTGGCCCAGCGCGCGGGTTACACGACCATCACCTCGCACCGCTCCGGCGAAACCGAGGACACCACCATTGCTGACATCGCAGTTGCCACCAACGCGGGCCAGATCAAGACCGGTGCCCCGGCCCGCTCCGAGCGTGTCGCCAAGTACAACCAGCTGCTGCGCATCGAGGAAGAACTCGACGATGCCGCACGCTACGCCGGCCGCAGCGCCTTCCCGCGTTTCAAAGGCTAGTAGCAACGAAAACCAGTGACCGGTGGCTATGGTTGAAAGACCATGGCCGCCGGTTCTGTTTTGGCACCTGAGTTGGTGCCGGGTTGGTGCCGCCGGTCCCGGCCACGGTTGTCAGTACTTGAGCAGCAAGCCAGCCCAGCAAGGACCGGGCATTACAGGAGTGACATGGCCACCCGCCGCCCCAAGGTTCCCCGGGCCACGCCTGCGGCCCCCCAGCCCACGGACGCGGGTGACGGCGGAGACGTCATCCTTGCCGATTTCGGCGGCCACGGCGGCGCCGGTGGTGCTGCAAGCGGAGCCTCCGGTTCCCAGCACGATGCCACCCCGCACGACGCCGGCCGGGGGACATCCGGCTCAGCACCGTCGCGCGGGCAGGCAGCCCCTGCCAGGGAAAAGGCCGCCGGGGTCAACGCCGCAGCGGAGAATCCCGCCAAGGCGGGCACCGCGAAGACCCCCAGCAAGAGCCCCGCAAAAAGCGCCGGGAGCAAGAACGGGACCAAGAGCACCGGGACCAAGAAGCCGCCGGCCGAACCGGACGAGGTGCCCGTCCCCGCCAAGGCGTTCTCCGGACGCATGCTGGCGCTGGCCGTGGTCATGATTGCCATCACCATCATGCTGGCGCCCACGGTCAAGATTTTCTTCGAGAAACGCGCCGAAATCGCCGCGCTCCAGGCCGATATCTCCGCGAAGCAGGCCCAGCAGAACGACCTCCGGCGACAGGTCTCCCGCTGGCAGGACCCCAACTACGTTAAGCAGCAGGCCCGCGACCGGATTAACATGGTTATGCCCGGAGAGACGGGCTACTGGGTATTCGGCAGTGATCTTCCGGCCGGAGAGTCCAGTGGCGCCGCCGGAGCAGCATCAACACAAGACCCGGCCAAGCTGCCCTGGGTGGACTCCCTCTGGGAATCCATCCGGCGTTCGGCAACAGACTAGAGCGGCGCCCGCCGCCGGATTGTCCGACGGACAAGCCACACAGGGCAGGAAAGGTGCCGCGCCAGTGGACGAGAACCGAGTGGACGAGACGCCCATGGCAGGGGACGCGGTTCCGGCGACCCGCGATGCGGCCGGCCTTGCGGCAGGCACGGCCGGCGCAGCGCAGGGGTCCCGCCTGGCCTCGCCGCGGGACCTCGAGGTCCTGAGCCGGCAACTGGGGCGCCCCGTCCGCGACGTCGTCGAAATCCCCGCACGCTGTGTCTGCGGCAATCCGCTGGTCGCTGCCACGTCGCCGCGGCTGAGCAACGGCACACCGTTTCCCACCACGTTCTATCTCACCCACCCGGTGATCACCTCGGCCGTTTCGCGGCTCGAGGCGGCCGGACTGATGAACGAGATGAACGAGCGCCTCGGCGGCGATGCGGCGCTGGCGGCCAACTACCGGGCCGCCCACGAGGCCTACCTGGCCTCCCGGGCGGAGATCGGCGCCCGGTCCGGCATCGGTGCGGTGCCCGAAATCGACGGTATTTCCGCCGGCGGAATGCCCGCCCGGGTGAAGTGCCTGCATGTCCTCGTGGGCCATTCCCTCGCGGCCGGCCCCGGCGTGAACCCGCTCGGCGACGAGGCGATTGCCGCTATCGGCGAATGGTGGACCACGGACCGCTGTTACTGCGACGGCGCCTGGGACACCGGCGGCGAGGTCCCCTCGCAGGACCTCAGCCGGCACGGACCCCAGGGTCTGCCCGGGATCGTGGGCCGGCCGGCCCCGGTCCGCAAGGCTCGCACGGAGACCGCAGGACAGCCGGGAAACCCGGAAGCGGAGGCCGGCCAGTGACCCGCGTCGCGGCCGTCGACTGCGGGACCAACTCGATCCGCCTGCTTATCGCCGACGTCCATGCAGCCGAGACCGAAGGCGCCACGCCGCGGCTCACCGACGTCGTGCGTGAAATGCGCGTCGTCCGGCTGGGCCAGGGCGTCGACGCCACCGGCGAGTTCGCCCAGGAAGCCCTGGACCGCACGTTCGCCGCCACCCGGGAGTACGCCGGGCTGATCCGCCAGCACGGTGCCGGGAAAATACGCTTCGTCGCCACCTCGGCCACCCGGGACGCCCGGAACCGGCAAATCTTCATCGACGGGATCCGCGAGCTCCTCGGCGTCGAACCCGAAGTGATCACGGGCGACGAGGAAGCGGCCCTGTCCTTCGCCGGAGCCAGCAGCGTCCTGCCGTCCCGCGGCCAGGACCCGGTCCTTGTGGTCGATCTGGGCGGCGGCAGCACGGAGTTTGTGCTGGGGAACGCCGACGGCGTTCTCGCCGCCAGATCCGTGGACATCGGCTGCGTCCGGATGACGGAGCGCCACCTCCGCAACGACCCGCCGACGGCGGAGCAGATCGCCGCGGCGGAAGCCGACGTCGACGCCGCCATCAGCGAGGCCGCCCGGACGGTGCCGCTGGACCGGGCCACCGTCGTCGTCGGCGTGGCGGGGTCCGTCACCACCATCACGGCCCATGCCCTGCACCTTCCGGAGTACTCCCCGGCGGCAATCCACGGCATCGAACTCCCCCTGGCGACCCTTCGGCAGGCGTGCACGGAACTGCTGGAAATGACCCGGGCAGACCGTGCGGCGCTGCCGTATATGCACCCGGGACGCGTGGACGTGATCGGGGCCGGCGGACTCGTCTGGCGTCGTGTGCTCGAGCGTCTCGCGGACGTCACCGGGGGCGCAGTCACCACGGCGGTCACGAGTGAACATGACATTCTCGACGGCATCGCCCTCAGCATCAGCTAGCCGACGCAGCGGCCCGGGCAACACAGTCCCGGACCGGCTGACCGCTCCCTTCCGACGCAGCACCACCGCGACTGCGCCGCCACCCGCTGTACCGCCGATAGGACCCCAATGACCAGAGCAACAGCCCGGCCCCGCCGGACCGCCTCCGCTGTGATGGCCCTGGCCCTCGCGGGCGGCAGCCTGCTGGCATCGCTGCCGGCGGCCCCGGCCGCACACGCGGATTCCTGGCGCGACAAGGAATACTGGCTCGCCGAGTCGGGCATCACCAAGGCCTGGGAAGTCTCCAAGGGCGCCAACGTCAAGGTCGCCGTGATCGACAGCGGCGTGGACGGCACGCACCCGGACCTGGCGGGCGTTCTGACCGGGGGAGCGGACGTGTCCGGCGCCGGCAGCCCGGACGGGCGGCAGAGCATCGGCGCCAAACCCGAGCACGGCACGCTCGTGGCGACCATGCTCGCCGGCCGCGGCCACCAGCCCGCTGGAGCTACCCCGAGCCCCAGCCCCAGTGCGCGGTCCGGCCCCACGGTGGGCCCGGACGGCATTGTCGGCGTGGCCCCGGAGGCCCAGCTGCTCTCCGTCTCCACGTGGCTCGGATCCGCCAACCCCGGCGGCAAGAGCGACCAGGACCAGATCCCCGAGGCGGTCCGCTGGGCCGTGGACAACGGCGCCCGCGTCATCAACATCTCACTGGGCAGCACCTCCCCGGAGTGGCCGCAAAGCTGGGACGCCGCCTTCCTCTACGCCGAACAAAAAGACGTCGTGATCGTCGCCGCCGCGGGCAACCGGGTGGGCGGCAACGTGCAGGTCGGCGCCCCGGCCACCATCCCCGGTGTGCTGACCGTCGCCGGGCTGGACCGCAAGGGAAGGGCAAGCGTCGACTCCTCCTCGCAGGGCATCAGCATCGGCGTCGCAGCCCCCGCCGAGAACCTCATCGGCGGCCTGCCGGCCGGCGGCTATGCCGAATGGGCGGGCACGTCGGGTGCCACCCCCATCGTCGCGGGCGTCGCGGCCCTGATCCGGTCCGAATGGCCGGACATGCCCGCCAGCCAGGTCATCAACCGGATCGTCACCACGGCGAAGGACGCGGGAGCCCCCGGGAAGGACCCGATCTACGGCTTCGGGGTCCTCAATGCCGAGGCAGCGCTCAAAGCCGACGTGCCGGAAACCAGGGTCAACCCGCTGGGCTCCATCTCGGACTGGATCCGCGTGCACCGCCGCGGGAACCTGGCGACCACGCCTGCGGCGGCCGCGCCGACGCCCTCAAGCGCCGCACCGACCCTGCCCGAGGCCACGGTGCCCGTGGCGGAGCAGCCCTCGCAGTTGGACAGCGCCGTCCCGGCCGTCGTCGTCCTGGGCTTCGGCGGATTGTTCCTGTGCATCATCGGGGCTGCCGTGTTCCAGCTCCGCCGGGCCATGCGGCCAGTGCCCGCGGCAAACCAAGACAAACCTGGCGGACCTGGCGGACCTGGCGGACCCGACAGCCCCGGCGGACCGGAAACCGGGGTGCTGAATCCGGCGGATTCCGGCGGCAAGTCATAGTTAGTGAAGTTTTTCACAAACTACGGTATTCTTGAGGCATGGCATCCTCCCCTCAGCTCCAGGACCGTCCCAGGGTACTCGTCGTCGGCGGCGGGTACGTCGGCCTGTACGTAGCCCTCAAACTGCAGAAGAAGATCGCGAATGCCGGTGGCATCGTCACGGTCGTTGATCCCCTGCCCTACATGACCTACCAGCCCTTCCTCCCCGAAGTTGCCGGCGGCAACATCGAGGCCCGCCACGCCGTGGTCTCGCACCGTCAGCACCTCAAGCAGACCGAGCTCATCCAGGGCCGGGTCACCGCGATCGACCACGCCAACCGCACCGCTGTGGTTGCACCGGCCGACGGCGGCGAGAACTTCGAGATTCCCTACTTCGATGTCGTCGTTGCTGCAGGGGCGATCACCCGCACGTTCCCAATCAAGGGCCTCGCGGAAAAGGGCATCGGCCTCAAGACCATCGAGGAGGCCGTCGCCTTGCGCAACGGCGTCCTGGAGCGCATTGAAGCCGGCTCGCTTATGACGGATCCGGCGGAGCGCGCACGCGCCCTGACGTTCGTCGTCGTCGGCGGCGGTTTCGCCGGCATCGAGTGCATCACCGAGATGGAAGACCTCGCCCGCGCCGCGGTCAAGAACAACCCCCGCATCAAGCAGGAAGAAGTCCGCTTCGTCCTGGTTGAAGCGATGGGCCGCATCATGCCCGAGGTCACCGCCTCGCAGGCTGAATGGGTTGTCGAGCACCTGCGCAGCCGCGGCATCGAGGTCCTGCTCAACACCTCGCTGGACAACGCCGAGGGCTCGCTGAAGCTCATCAACCTCCCGGACAAGACCCCGGCGCAGGAGTTCGAATCGGACACCCTCGTCTGGACTGCCGGTGTGCAGGCCAACCCGATGGTCCGCTCCACCGACTTCCCGCTCGAACCCCGCGGCCGCGTCCGTGTCCTCCCGGACCTGCGCATCGCCGGTGACGAAGGAATCGTCGAGAACGCCTGGGCTGCCGGCGACGTCGCAGCCGTGCCGGACCTGACGGGCAAGGGTCTGCCGGACGGCACATGCGTCCCGAACGCCCAGCACGCGCTGCGCCAGGCCAAGCGACTCGCCAAGAACCTGTGGGCCTCGCGCTGGGAAAAGCCGCTCAAGGACTACAAGCACAAGAACCTCGGCGCCGTCGCCGGATTCGGCGAGTGGAAGGGTGTTGCCAACATCAGCATCCTGGGCCGCATCGGGCTCAAGGGCCCGCTGGCCTGGCTGGCACACCGCGGCTACCACGGCCTCGCGATGCCGACTGTGGAGCGCAAGATCCGCGTCATCTTCGGCTGGCTCCTGGCCTTCTTCGTGGGCCGCGACACCACCCAGCTGATCGACCTGGACAAGCCCCGCGGCGCCTTCGTGGCAGCGGCGACCCCGGCTCCCAAGCCGGCCGCGGCTCCGGCTCCCGCTCCCGTTGCCGGCACGCCGGCCGCAGACACGGCCAAGACCGAGACCAAGGAAGCTGTTCCGGCCGAGTCCAAGTAGCCTGATCCTGGCTTACGACGGCGGCCGTTCCCCTCAGGGGGAGCGGCCGCCGTTTTTGTTTGCAGGCAGCCGCACCTGTGCCGGGAGCGGACAGGTGCGGGGGACCCGCGCCTAGACTGGCTCCATGACAGCTGAAAAGGACCTGCACACCCTCCTGGCGACCATGAGCCCCGAATTGCGCGAAGGCGAGTTCGTCTACGCCCTGTGGCCGCACGGCAAACCCCTGGCCGGGGGAATCGCGGCCGCCGTCCGCGAGGCGGAAGGGCTGACGGTCGTCCTCCCGCGGGCCGAAGCGGACAGCCTGGGGCTCACCTACGACTTCATCGCAGCGTGGATCACGCTCCAGGTGCACTCGTCGCTCGAGGCGATCGGCCTGACAGCAGCGGTCAGCGCAGCGCTGACGGAAGCGAAGATCAGCTGCAATGTCCTGGCGGGCTTCCACCACGACCACCTGCTGGTCCCCGTGGCCGACACCGACCGTGCACTGGAAGTACTGCACGAACTCGTCGCTGACCACGGGGAGCACAAGCCGGCGCCGGAACTCGTGCTGCGCAGTGAGGAACCCGCGGACCGTCCCGCCATCCTCGCCCTCACGGCGGCCGCGTTTGCCATCTCACCGGTCACCGGGGTCCACGTCGACGGCGAACCCGAAGAGGTCAAGCTGCTCGCCCGGCTGTTCGAGTGCCAGGAATACCTGCCGGAGTTCAGCGTCGTGGCGGAGCTCGACGGCGAGATCGTGGGCCACACGATCAGCACGCGCGGCTGGGTGGGCGAGCTCGAGCTGCTGGGACTGGGTCCCATCGGGGTGGTACCGCGCCTGCAGCGCCACGGCATCGGGTCCGCGCTCATGAAGGAAACGATTGCCCGGGCCAATGCGGCGGGGGAGCGGGGGATCGCGCTGCTGGGCAGTCCCGACTATTACTCGCGCTTCGGCTTCGTGCCCTCCACGTCCCTCGGCGTCGATGCCCCGGACCACGCCTGGGGCATGCACTTCCAGCTGCTGCCGCTGGCAGTCTGGCCGGGCGGTGTCAGCGGGACCTTCCGCTACGCCGGGCCGTTTGGCTGATTTCAACAAGCGCGGAGGGGAGTCCGGCGGGATACCATTGACCGGGCGCCCCAGTAGCCCAATTGGCAGAGGCAGCGGACTTAAAATCCGCGTGTTGTGGGTTCGAGTCCCACCTGGGGCACACGCGAAAAGACCCCCGATTCCCTTTAGTTATAAGGGAATCGGGGGTCTTTTGTCATGTCCGGGCTATGGCGGCCCGCCCGGGGCGTGGTGGCCTATCTGGTGGCCTAAGTCCCTGTGCGCGTAAAACCACAGCTCTTTTGTGCCGTTCTGCCAGTCGATTTCCCAGACCTCCCCGCCGTCGATGGCCACACTGCGGACGACATTTCCGACATCATCCTCGTGGCGCATCGCATACCGATCACAGCCGCTGGGACTGCAGCTGATCACCGGTCGTACCTCGTTACGAATCAAAAAGCCCCGCTCCCCTCAGTAGGGGACCCACGCTAGCGGCAGGGTGCGACGAAACAGAAGGGCCCGGCAGGAACGTATCCTGCCGGGCCCCTGGAGAAGGGTCAGGCCTTCCTTCGAGCGCGGAAGTCGGCCATCGACACCACGCCACCCGCCGGCGGCTGGGGCGCGGCCGGAGCCTCCCACAGTGAGTCACCGACCTTCCGGGCCGCCTCGACCTTCATCTCGTCCAGGACGTGCTGGTAGCGCTTAAGCATGCTCGCCACGGACCAGCCCATCATGTCCATCACCACACGCCCGTCCACGCCCATCAGCAGGAGCAGCGTCGCCGCCGTGTGCCTGGCGTCGTGTACGCGGACAGCAGGCACTCCGGCGCCCTTGAGGAAGGCCTTCCACAGCCGCCAGTCCGTCGAGGCGTGCAAGGCGTTTCCGTCGCGCTGCGCGAACACCAGATCGAGCTGCTCGCCGCCGGCGGCCGTGAAGCCCCTCCAGCGCTTGCCCTCCTGTGCCCGTGTCCGGATTTGAGTCGCGCGGTGCTCCTTCAGAGAATCGACGAGCTGGCGGGGGAGAGCAAGAGTGCGCTTGCCGGCGTCCGACTTGGGCGTGCCGACGAATCGGCCACCGGAGTGGCGCAGCGTGCAGTGGTCGGCGCGCCGTCCGCACGCCTTCTTGTCGTCAGGCTTCATGGCTGACTCCGGGCAGCCATGCTCCCAGGGCAGGGAGTAGAGCTCGCGGTGGATGTGGATGGTCCCGGCGTCGAGGTCGACTTTGTCCCAGGCGAGGCCGAGGGCCTCGCCTTGCCGGAGGCCCAGCGCTAGCGCCACGAGCCAGCGCGCCCCGTCCGGTGCGCCTTCGGCAGCTACGCGCAGCTTGCGGGCGTCATCGGGCGTGAGGATGCCGGGCTCGAACCCGGCGGGCTGGGGCGCGTCCATCCGTTGGGCGGGATTGGTGCCGGCCCTCCCGCGGCGAACAGCCACGGTCAGCGCGCGCGAAATGATCCTGTGCAGCTGCGACACCGTGGTCTCAGATCGACCTGCGTCGCGCATGGGCTTGTAGAGCTGCTCGATATGCTCCGGCGTCAGTTTGTTCAGCCGGACTTTCGCGACCTTGGTCCCGGACACCCAGGTCCGGATGTAGGACCGATAGCCGACCATCGTCCGGGGCCGAACCTTCACGGCGGCGATGTTGTCCAGCCAGTAGTCCAGCCATTCACCCAGGGTGGGCGGGCGACTGCTGACCAGCACTCCGTTCTCACGGTCGGTAACCGCGGTGCGGAGGAGCCTGGAGCATTCCTTTTGCGTTTCCGCGTAAAAGATCTGCCTCCGGCGCTTTCCTGCCGCATCGGTACCGATTCCGAGCTCCGCCCGCCAGCGGCCGTCAGGCATCTGCCGTGGGGCGGACCCTTCGCCTTTGGCGCCCCGGGTGGTCATCAGAACAGCGTGCCGACGTGGGCTGCTGCGGACGCCATGAGCGCGGCGAAGTCCTCCTCGAGGACCGAGCAGATCTTCTCGATGTCGTTGATCGTGAACGGCGCCTCATCCCGAAGGCGCTTCGCCAGGTAGTTCTGTGAAAGGCCCGTAGCGGTGGCCAGCTGGAGTCCACTCTTGCGATGCCTCCCCATGGCGGCGCGTATCTCGGCGGCTACTGCCCGGGCCAGCGGGCCGGATTCCGTCCTTCTTTCAAATGTTGCCATGAGCATAAGTTTACCCGCGCTTCCTGATTGAATCCCGTACGACGCCACATTAACCCGATTAAGTGAAAAATGTATAACTCGACATGATTTAAGCGTGCGACACGCCAGTTAAGCGTGAATTTCGTGTTTTGTACCTACTCGGGTTAACTTCGGTGGGTAAGAACTACCTACTCACCCCACTGGAGTACTCAGATGACCACCGGAAACTACTTGGACGCCGTGCCGGCACGAACTGCCGCACAGCGCGCCGCAACGGAAATCCGCGGGCTCATGGCAGCTCGCCGACTCCGCAATATCGACTTGGCGCGTGCTCTGGACGTCTCGACGACCACCGCCGGGAACAGAGTCAGCGGCGAGGGGGACCTCAGCCTCAATGACATCGAAGCGATCGCGGCCTGGCTGGACGTGCCGGTCACCAGGATCATCGCCCCCGTTACAGGCGAAGCCTTCAGCGAATAAAAAAGTCCCCCGCCGAGCAGCAACTCGGCGAGGGACTCAGGAACAACCAAACCTCACTCAGGAGTATATCGTGCCAACCTTCGAAGGACCGCAGCCCGTAGCGCTGCCGCTGTATACCATCGCCGACGCGGCCGAAGCCATCGGCGTCAGCACAGCGTTCATGTACGACCGCATCCGCGAAAACAAGATCGCCAGCGTCGACCTCGGCCAGGGCGGCGGCCGACAGAAGCTGCGGATCCCTGCCGACGCCCTTCAAACCTTCCTCCAGGAACGGCTCACGAGCCCGGACCTTTCCGCCGTCGCTGGGGACGCAGCGTGAGCCGCGGAGCTCCGGAGCCGCGCAAGGTCACCGGCTGGGCGGCCGCGGACATGAAGATCTCCCCACACACCATGAACGCCGTGGCGAGGAACAACCCTCACGCAGCGTTCCCGGTTTCCGGAGACGCGAAGCCACGCCCGTCCTGGATGGTCCTCGGTCACACCGCACGGCAGGCCCTCCTCAACGCACCGAAGGCAGGTACGAAGTGACGACGACGCATTCGGCCCCCGACAACATAGCGGCCCTCACGACTGCGCCGGAGACCACGGCGACGGGCAAGCGTGCCGAAGGGCGCACCCCGTACCTCGAGGCGTGGGCCCAGCGTTATCACCGTTCCCAGCTCGCCATCGAGCGGGGTCGGCTGAAGGCCGGCAGAGCCAAGCATCGGGCGCACCGCGACCCGCTCCCAGGGAAGCCGGCCAAAGCATGAATGCCGAGATCGCTGCCGGCGCCTTCTGGCTGGTCGAAGGCTTCTGGCCCATGGCCGGAGTCCTCGTCCTCTTTGCCGCCGGCGCGGCCCTCCTCATCGCCGACGGACCAGACGAAGTTCCCTTCGAGCAGGAGCACGACGGCGAGGACCAGCCGTGAACAAATTTGCCACCACCCCCACCCATCACCAAGAACAGGACCAGGCAGATATGAGCCCCGCCAAGAACACCGCAGCAACCACACCGGCCGAGACCGAGCTTCGCCCGGCCGCCGAATCAGCCATCGCCGGAGCTGGCCTCCGCCTCGTCGAGGTCGGAGAGACTGCGCCCAGCACCGAGGAGCTCGTCGACCACTACGCCGCCCTCGCCGTCGCCGCTGAGCAGGCCGCCGGCGAGCTGCGCTCCGAGGCGTCAAGGTTCACCGCCGAGGCCGACTCCGCCAAAGCCGAGCTGCGGAAGCTCCTGGAGCCCGGCAAGCACCAGTCCGGAAACCTCACCATCAGCATCACGGAGCCGAGCCGGAGCACCGACTGGGCCTCCTTCGAAAAGGCCTACCCCGTCGAGGTCAACCCCGCACTCTACAAGTCTGTCGTCAACGCCGCGGCCGTCCCGCCGAACCTGAAGAACCAGTTCATGGTCGCGGGCACCGGTGAGCGCAGGGTTGCCATCAAGTGACGCTCGTAAACAGCGTGGGGGTCCGGCACCCTCACTCCTATTACCTGGACGCGGACCACGAGCTCGCGGACCGGGCAAAGGGCATCGCAGACCAAGTGTTCGACGTGATGATCGAGGAAATGGTCAACCAGCCCCGGTCCCTGCAAAAGAGGATCGGCCCGTCGGAATTCGGCATCGAGTGCGACCGGGCACTCCTCCACAAGCTCGCCAGGACACCGGAGCCGCCCCGCGGACCCGCCTGGAAGCCGCAGGTTGGCACCGCGCTCCACGACCAGCAGGAGCGTTGGTTCAACAAAGCGGCAGCCAAAGGAGCCTCGGAGGAGAACCGGTGGCTCTGCGAACAGTCCGTCGTCGTCGGGAGGATCGGCAACGAGGACCACGCCGGATCCACGGACATCTTCGATTCGTGGGGTCACGCGGTCGGCGACTGGAAGTTCATCGGTCCAAAGCCACTGGCGAACTACCGCAGCAAGGGCCCCTCGAACCAGTACCGGGTCCAAGCCCACACCTACGGGCGCGGCTGGGAGCTGGAGGGCTGGAACGTCGACCTCGTGATGATCTTCTTCATCCCGCGAGACGGCGAGCTCTCCGACTCCTACGTCTGGTCCGAGCCCTACGACCCGTTGATCGCGGCAGACGCACTGACGAAGCTCAACAACCTGGACGGGCTCCGAACCGCGATCGGCCTAGAGCAGGCCCTCTCGCTCTACCCGCTCTGCGACAACAGGTTCTGCCCCTGGTGCGCGCCGCAACAGCGACAAGACGCCGCGATCGCCAAGGCAGCACCACTCCGCAAATTTTCAGCAACCCACTAAGTAAGGAACCACCAGAATGACTTTCAATCGACCCCAGACCGGTGGCGGCGACGTATTCAAGCCGGCCGAGCACGCCAACGAGCTCGTCCTCGTGTGGCCGCGCGACATGCGCTACAACGTCACCACGCCCACCGGCGTCTCGGATGCGATGGCATGCGACGTCGTCGTCCTCGACGGCCCGGGCGCCGGCGCCAAGTTCGTCAACACGCTCCTCTTCAGCGCGGGCCTCCGGAACAACCTGCAGAGCTACCTCGGCGACGCGAACCCGGCCCTCGGTCGGATCATCAACGTCCAGCTCGCCGGAGGCAAGACGACGTGGAACCTCGCCGACTTCACCGACCAGGACGCCGCGAACGCCTCGGCCTACCTGCAGGCCTTCCCACACAACCCCGCGCCCGTGCAGCAGCACCAGCCGGCCCCGCAGCAAGGCAACCAGTGGGCGCCGGCACCGGAGGCCGCACGGCCGCAGCAGACACAGGAGCAGGCAGTCGCAGCGTTCCGCGGCGACCCGGCCCTCGCAGCACCGGCCGCAGTCCAGGCGAACACCTGGGCGGAGCCGGCGGCCAACCAGTGGGCCCAGGCGCCGGCCGCTCAGCCAGCAGCGGCGGCACCTCCGGCATGGGCCGCACCAGCTGCGGCACCGGCCGCAGCGCCGCCGGCGCAGTACCAGCCCCCGGTCGCGGTCAACCAGGGCACCGGTGAGGTCGCCGCTCCGCAGGCAGCCCCGGCCGGTGCCGCGGCGTGGAGCGCAGTCGACGTTCAGAACTGCCTCCGTCAGGGCCTCGACGACGCAACGATCGCAGCAACGACCGGAGCGCCGATTCAGGCGGTAGCAGCTATCCGGGCGGCCGGGCCGCAGTAACGGTCAGTGTCCTCCGGCCCGGGAATCCGGAGAGCTGCCGGCGGCGCACTGAGAAATCCCCGTAAGGCGCCGCGCGGGCAGCACCCCCCGCGCCACCCAACCTCACTCAGCAAAGGAAACCAATGGAACAGACAGCAGAGGCCCTCGCGGTCGCGCTGGCGCTCGGAGGACCGGCAGCAATGCTCCTCGTCCTCATCGTTCTAGCCATCGCCGTCGCCACGCACCGCAGCGTCAAGATCTCGGTAGGCGTGGCATGAGCGGCGGAGGAGACCTGATCATCCGCGCCGAGCAGACGCCCCAGGGCGAGTACACGGGCGTCATGCTCGGCGGCAAGCCCTACATCCTGATCCAGTTCGAAACCGAGGGTGATTCCGTCGTTGCCAACGTCGACACCGGCGGCGGCGTCAGCCTCATTACGGCCGGCGACTTCCTCGAGCAGCTGGCCGAGAGCATGGCCCTTCCCGAATACACCGAAGCAGTCCAGACAGCCGCGGCCGCGGCCGCCGCAGCAGCAGCAAGCCAGGAGACCAGCCATGACTGAACACGCCAAGCCGTTCGCCGACTTCCTCACCGGGCAGGGACAAGCCCACGACGAGCTCACCGAAGGCCTCCACTCGCTCGTCGCGGCCGTCCGCGACACCGGCAAAGCAGGATCGATCACCCTCACGATCAAGGTCGAGCCGGACAAGCGCTCCGACGGCGTCCTCCGCGTCACCGACAACGTGACCGTCAAGACACCCAAGCACGACCGCGGCGCCCGCATCTACTACCAGGACAAGACCGGCAACCTCTCCCGCACGGACCCTAACCAGCCCGAGCTCGAAGGCCTCCGCGACGTCTCCGCCCCCGCAGCACCCATCCACCTGAGAGAAGTGAACTGATGACCTACATTGACTCCGAGACCGAAGCCGGCTCCGTAGCGGCCCTCGCATTCCAAGCAGCCACCGCGCAGGAGATAGAGGCCGGCAAGCTTTACGTCGTCGCCGACAGCGACGGCCGGCAGCGGACCCTCGACACCGACTCCCACGCGGCCCGGCCCCGGCGCAAGGGCCTCAGCATCACGACGGTCGTCGCCGACGTAGAGTCCTTCGGCGCCTACCTCACCAAGCACGGCATCCTCGACGAGACCGAGATCGCCGCGTCCGTTCAGGCCGGCAACTTCATCGCCACCATCAACGCCGGTACCACGGAGGAGCCCGGCTGGGGCGACCACGGCGTCCGCCTGCAGCTCACGGAGAGCAAAGAGTGGAAGCGTTGGATCGCCGGCAGCAACAAGCTCATGGGACAGGCCGAGTTTGCCGAGTTCATCGAGGACAACGCAGAGAACATCGTGGAGCCGGCCTCCGCCGAGATCCTCGAAATCGCGCAGTCCCTCCAGATCCGCCGCGGCGTCGACTTCGAGTCCGGGCACCGCCTCTCCGACGGCAACGTCCAGTTCGGATACCGGGAGACGACCACAGCGTCGGCCGGCGCCGTCGGCGACCTCACGATCCCGGCGTCCTTCACCCTCGCCCTCCGGCCCTTCGCCGGCGGCGAGGCCTACAAGGTAACCGCGCTCTTCCGCTACCGCCTCGTCCAGAAGCAGCTGCAGCTCGGCTTCAAGCTCCAGGGAGCGGAGCGCATCCGCGAGGACGCTTTCACCGCGATCGCCGGCACTGTCCGCGACCAGGCCGAAGCAAGCGGTTACCTGTACCTCACCAGCGACTAACCACCGCTTACCGGCCGGCGCCGCCCCGTTACCTGACCTTCGCGTCTGTGGCAGCGCCGGCCACCCCGGGCCTGATAGGCAACCCACCACCCGCCGGCACCCGCCCCCCAAAGGGCGCCGGCGGACGGGACCCGGTCCGAATCCGGGCAGGCCCACGAGCAGCAACTCACCAACCTCACCAGAACAACCAGGAGCACACCATGACGAACACCCTCCCCGGCAACCCGCACGCGGCCGATGCCGCCCGGACCACCCGGCCCATGGATGAGCGCCTCATCGACGCGCAACTCGCAATCGCATGGGAGACGCGCACCAACACGATGGCCACACTGGCGTGCATCGACCCCAGCTTCTACGGCTCGACGTCGCGCGATGAGTTTGAAGCCATCGACGCCCGCCTCGGCCAGGAGCCGAAAGCCGCGGGCGACGACTCGCCTCAGCCCGTCCAGGACGAGCCGCAGCCCGGACACATCACCATCCCGGACCCGTTCCTGCCAGCCAAGGCCGAAGGCAGCCGCGAATCCGAATACCTCATCGTCGCGGCCGCTCGGCTCCGAGCCAACACCCACACCGGCGGCTCCGGCGTCCGCAACATGCTCGCGGACCTCGCCGAAAACGCAGCAGACGCCCTCAAGCGCCGCGAAGTGGGGGAGTAGCCATGACGACCACACCGAAGCTCGGCCAGACCTGCACCGTCGGAAACGGCAAGACCCGCTGGGAAATCATCCGCATCGAAGCGGACACCACCCTCCACCTCTCCAAAGTCGGCGGCGACGGCTACACCAACCGCTGGGCCAAGCCCGCCGACCTCAACAACATCAAAGACCGCGCCCTGGCCCACACCCTCGGCCACGTCCTCCTCGCACGCCAGACAGCAGCCGACGCCGCCACTGCGCTCGCCGAACAGATCAAGCGCCACGCCAAGCCCGACAGCCTCCGTGTACTCCGGGACGCCACAGTCGTCTCCGCGACCCGCTACATCCGCATCTACGCCGCCCACCTCGCCGAAATGGCACAGGAAGGGGAGGAGGCATGAGCGCGAGGGTCCGCGCGATCGAAACGACCGTCACCCACGACTGCGGATTCACCAAGACCTCACGCACCGTCGGCCTCGCCGCCAAGGCCCCGCGCGACCACTCCTGCGAGCGCCAGCTGAGGCTCGTCGCGATGGCCGCGAGAGTCGAGGCACGCAAGACCCGCGAAGGCATCAAGAGGGAATGCCAGTGCCCGATCGCCAACCACGTCCACGGCGAACGCACCACATACGTCGTCGACAAATGCCGCTGTCGCCCCTGCACCGACGCCGCGTCGGCCGACGAACGCACCAGGCAGCGGCAGCACGCCTTCGGACGCTACGACTCCGGCCGCGTCGACGCCGACCCGGTCCGCGCCCACATGCAGTACCTCATGGATAACGGCATCAGCATCAAGCGCATGGCCGCCCTTACCGGCCTCGCGGCGTCCACTGTCGGCGCCATCCGCTGGGGCCGCCACGAACGCGGACATGCACCCTACCCCCGGGTCAAGAAGACCACCGCGGACAAGATCCTCGCCCTCAAGCCCGCCCTGGAAAACATGGCCCCCAACAGCTACGTCGACTCCACCGGGACCGTCCGCCGCGTCCAGGCGCTCGTCGCAATCGGCTGGTCCCAGGCAAGCCTCGGCCGCCAGCTCGGCATCGAGCCAGGCAACTTCGGCGTCTTCATGAAGGCCTCCCAGTGCACCGCGAAACGGGCGCTCGCCGTCCGCGACATCTACGAGCAGTGCTGGAACAAGCCGCAGACCGGCACGGACTGGCACAGCAAGACCGCAGCGACCCGGGCCCGGAACTACGCCAAGTCCCGCGGCTGGCTGCCACCGATGGCTTGGGACGACGACGAGATCGACATGCCCGCGGCCACGCCGGAACTGGGCGGCAGCGACAAGCTCCGCGACACCATCGGCGAAGACGTCGAGTACATGGCCAAGACCGGTGCCACCCGGGACGAGATCGCCGAACGCCTCGGCTCCGGCAGCTGGGACACCGTCGAACGCCAACTGCACCGCATCAACCGCGGCGACCTCGTCGCCCTGGTCAAGAACGACACCCGCGACAACGCCCGCCACGCCTCGAGAGGACGAGCAGCATGAGCAGCTTCCCTAAGAAATACCCCCGCGCCAAAGTCAGCCGGCACGCCACCTTGGACGGCTGGGTCATCGACCTCATCCAACGCAAGGGCGCCAAACCCAAGCGCGTCGCCGCGACCTACTCGTCCATCGCCTGGGCAGACCGCGCCGCCCGTCTCAAGCTCGGCTGCAAAACAGCAGACCTGCCGCCACGCCCGCGGGTACAGCGATGACAGCCCACAAGCTCGTGTGCGACTGGCAGGGCAGCGGGACCCCGTCCACCCACAAATGCGCAGGCTGCGGCTGGGAAGTCCAGACCTACGCGAAACCCCGTCAGGCGATCGCGGCCGCCGTCCAGGCTGCCTACAACTCCCACCTCGACCCGCAGACAGGACTCGACCCCATGCCCCGTACGAACACCCCCGACGTCATCACGGCCAAGCCCGGCCCCAACGGCACCATCCGCCGAACCCGCAAAGTCCGCGTCAAGCGCTGCTGCGATGGCTGCGGCGAAGTCCTCGGAGACGTCACCGACGCCGAGCTCGAAGCCGCCGTCAACGGGCCGAACCTCCCCTCCATGATCGCCGAACACGGCTGCCAGCCCACCGGCGCCGACTGATGGGCTACTGCCGCGACTGCGGGCACCACCACCAACCCGAACCAGGACCGTGCCGGGCCCGCACCGAAACACCGACCGGGGGAGCGGCCAGATGCCAATGCACCCCACCAGCACCAGACACAAAGGACGCCCCAAGTTGAGCACCCTCCACGCAGCACAGGAACTCGCAGCCGCAGGCCTGTCCGTCGTACCCGTATTCACCGACGGCAGCAAGCGCCCCGCCGGCGACTGGAAAGAGCGCATGGCCATCCGCGCCGGCGGAACCCAGCTCCACGACTGGTTCAGCAGCGAAGGCCGGCACGGCATCGGCGTCGTCACCGGCACGATCTCCGGCAACCTCGAAATGGCCGAAGTCGAAGGCCGCGGCTCCGAACGCCTGCCGGAGATCGCCGCGCTCGCCGCTGACACCGGCCTCGGCGAACTCTGGGGACGACTCTGCGCCGGATGGCTGGAACAAAGCCCATCCGGCGGCTGGCACTGGTTCTACAAGCTCGAAACCCCAGAAGGCTACAAATTCCCCGGCAACACCAAGATCGCCTCCCGACCCTCGACCGCAACCGAACTAGCAGGCAACCCCCGCCAAAAGCGCCAAGTACTCGCCGAAACCCGCAGCGAGGGCGGCTTCGTCGTCGTCGCACCCTCCGGCGGCACCGTCCACCCCACCGGACAGCCCTGGGTCCGCGTCGCCGGCGGCCCTACCACCATCCCCACGATCACCCTGGAGGAACGCGAAGCCTTCCACTCCCTGCTCGGCTCCCTCCACGAAGCCGCCCCCGACGAGCCCAACCAGGCAGCGCTCAGCTTCACCCCCGCACCGCGGGATCCGCTCGAAGGCACCACCCCCGGCGACGACTACGAAAACAAAACCGACTGGGCCGACATCCTCCAACCCGCCGGCTGGTCCCTCGTCTACGGATCCGGCCGCACCAGGTACTGGCGCCGCCCCGGCAAAAGCCTCGGCATGTCCGCGACCACCGGCAACGCCGAAGACCGCGACCGCCTCTATGTATTCACCAGCTCCACCGAGTTCGAGCAGGAAACCCCCTACACAAAGTTCGGCGCCTACGCCCTCCTCCACCACGGCGGGGACCACGCAGCCGCAGCGTCCGCACTTCGCAAAGCCGGCCACGGCTCCGAACCCAAGATCCGCGTTCTCCGCCCTTTCAATCCGGGATCATTCACACCCGAAGCCGCGACCTACGGATGGGAAGCACCCGTCAGCACCGCGGCCGGCCTGAGCCTCACCCCGCCCGGCCCGGCCCCGCTCCAGTACCCGACCGGCATCCAGGCACCCGTCGCAGCCGACGGCACCTTCAGCGTCGACCTCCCCGTCAACCAGCCCGAGACCGCCGGCAGCAGCGCCCTCGCCACGGTCCACCAGATAGCGGAGCAGCGCGCCCCGAACGTCACCCTCGCACGCTCCGACGACGGCAACGCCCAAGCCCTCATCGACCAGTACGGCGACCGCCTCCGCTACTGCGCCGAGCGCGGACGCTGGCTCGCCTGGGACGGGCACGTCTGGAACTGGCAGCAGGCCGGCGGAGGATACGCCCGCGAGCTGGCGAAGGACATAGCCCGGTCCCTGCCGGACAGCGGCACCGAAGCCCAGAACCACAAGCGCCGCGCACTCTCGGCCAGAGGCACCACGGACATGCTCGCCCAGGCGCAGACAGACACCCGCATCACCGTCACCATCGACGACCTCGACGCGCACCCCTGGGAGCTCAACACCCCCGGCGGCATCATCGACCTGCGCACCGGCCAACTGCGCGCCTCCGACCCCGCCAAACTCCACACAATGATGACGTCCTGCACCCCGGACTTCGACGCCGACCCGGCCATGTGGCTCCGCTTCCTCTCCCAGACCTTCCCCCTGCAGGATCTCGTCGACTACATGCAGCGCCTCGTCGGCTACTCAGCCGTCGGCGAAGTCAGGGAACACCTCCTTCCCTTCGCCTACGGCAACGGCGGCAACGGCAAAGGCGTCTTCCTCGAAGCGCTCGTCGCTGTCCTCGGCGACTACGCCACCACCAGCCCGAACGGATTCCTCATGGCCTCCAACTACGCCCCGCACACCACCGAAATTGCCCGCCTCGCAGGCAAACGCATGGTCCTCGCCTCCGAAGTCAACGAGGACGACCGCTTCGACGAAGCGAAGGTCAAGCAACTGGCCGGCGGCGACTCCCTCACCGCCCGTTTCATGCGCCAGGACGACTTCACGTTCCGGCCCTCCCACCAGATCTGGCTCATGGGCAACCACCAACCCGCCGTCGAATCCGGCGGACACTCCTTCTGGCGACGCCTCCGCCTCATCCCCTTCACCCACACCGTCGCGGACGAGAACCGCATCGAGGACCTCCAAGGCATCCTCGCCCGGCAGCACGGCCCGGCAGTACTCGCCTGGGTAGCCAAAGGCGCCGCAGCCTACGCCCAGGTCGGACTGCAGGAGCCCGGCGGCGTCAAAGCAGCGACAGAGGACTACGCCCACAGCGTGGACACCGTCGGCAGGTTCCTCGAGGAGGAATGCGAGCTCCACACCGGCGACGCAGCCCCACACTTCGCCACGACCGTCTCGGCGCTCCGGCAGGCCTACGACCGCTGGTGCGCGGACAACGGCGAAACCCCACTCAAGGGCCGGGCCTTCCAGACGCAGCTCCAGCGCGCTGGCATCCTCACCGGCACCAAAGCACCCCGGGCCTCCGGCGGCGTCCGCATGTACGGAGGCGTCACCCTCAACTCGGCGAAAGTCGAGCAGGACGAGAACCAAGGCGATCGGGGAGGCTGGTGATGCGGGCACCTCTCATAGGCTCCGGAGGCCGGCAGGTGAGGCGCCTAAACGGGCAGCGGCGGAGCGTAGGTCCGGCCCGTCTTGACGCTCCGGACCCTCGCCCCCAGGAGAACAATGCGGCGGCTAAACATGCGCTGAGAAAGCGGGTCCCGGCCCGCGGCATGCGCCCAATTCGAGTAGCGCTGGTAGAGGGCGGCCGGCGCCTCGTAATCAGCCCACGATGTGATCGCCATCCACGCCTCAATATCGTCGGTTTTCACCGTCGACTCGCCGGCCGTGGTGCGAAGGTTTCCAATGTGGTGCCCGCAGCTTGGGCAGTGCAATTCACTCATGACATGAAGTCTATATCACTCGTGGCGTCAATCTGTGACATAACGGCGAAGCCAAAAACCCCGAAAACAAGCGAAAAAACCGCCACTAGTGACACCGTGACATCGAAATACAACTATCAGCTCCACTGCGGGCGCACGCACTCGCGGCCGAACTCACCAAAAGACATGTCACTGTGTCACTCCGGCCAAAAACCATGAGCCAGGGAACCCTCTTTTCCGTACCCAAAGCCACCAAGAAGCCCGGCATGGACGACTGGCTCAAAGAGCAGCTCGAAAACAAAACCGGAGGCTTCCGAGCCGCCCGCTGGGGACGCTGCCCAAACTGCCAGGAGCTCACCCTCCACGGAATGGACGCCGACCTCTGCGCCGGGATGGTCACCGCAGACCCGACACCGTTGTCCCCGCCCCAGGAACACGCCTGCATGATCACCGGCCGGCCCACCTTCACCGTCAAGCCGCGCGGCAACAGCTACGAACTCAACGACCGCCGCGGAGCCTACCTCTACGGCAGCCGGCCACCCGACCAGCGAGGCAAGACCATCCTCCCCGAACACCGATGCGGCGCCCGATTCCCCGGATTCATGACCAGACCAGACAACCAGGAGACCACCAGTGACCAGCCAGACTTCTGAATTAACCGAGCAGATGCTCAACGACGCCGAAGGCCAGCAGCTCGTCCAAGCAATCCACGACCGGAAGGCATGCGTTTGCACCAATTGGTGCTCTGACGATAAATCGCTGATCACATGCCCGCATTGCTTGACTCTGGACGTCTATGACCCCTGCCCGATCGTCGGGTTCGGCTGCGGGCTGGACTGCGGGGACGACGAGCACTGCACCCCCGAACAGCAGAAGGCGGCAAGCAAGTGAGCGCCCCGAACATCAGGGCCGGCAGGCAGCAGAAGCACGACGAGTGCTGGCGGCAAGACTGGCCACTCAGCGAGCACCAGCACCGCCTCGGCGACATCCGAGTCTGCATCCACGGCCGAATCCAAGTCCTCACCGAAACCAGCGTCGACGCCCCGGTGCAAGGACCAGGCACCCATGGGTGGAGGACCCTCTCCAAGTTCTGGAACCCCATCGACTACCGCCGCGCAACCGAAGCCATCAGGAGCACCAATTGAAGAAACTCGTCATCGGCCTCCTCGTGGCAACCGCCCTCGTCGGCTGCTCCAGCACCGAGGGATGCCCGCAGGCCCTCGACTTCGAACCGGCAGCCGCCGTCGCGGCCGTCCCGATGCCGGCTCCTGCCCCGCGGCCGCCAGCCCCAGCACAGAGGATTCAGCCAGCACGGCCGGCCCCCGCACCGAAGCAGCAGGCACCCCGCCCCGCAGCGCCCTGGATCCAGAAACCACCGCCCCCACGCAGGTCCTTCGTCCCGCCGGCCCAGCAACTCCAGCAACCCCAACGACCCACCTACGTCAACAACCACCACGACCCCGTCCCCTACATGTGGCTCCTCCTCGCGACCCACAACCTCGGACCCAGCCACAACGGAGAATGCAGATGAGCAGCGCCGGCCACCAGATACTCGTCACAGGAACCCCTGCCACCCAAGGCAGCAAGTCACCCGGCCGCGGCGGCTTCGGATTCCACGAGTCCGACAAGAAACTCCCAGCCTGGCGCAAAGCGCTCATCGCCGCAGCGAAGGCATCGCACGGCGTCGAATGGGAGCCCCTCGACGGCTGCCTGACCGTCAACCTCACCGTCTGGCTCTACCGGCCCAAAGGAACGAAGTTCAAGGACGAGCCCGCCGGCACCCCGGACCTCGACAAGCTCCAGCGCGCGGTCGGAGACGCCCTCAAAATCGCCGGGACCATAGTCGACGACGCCCGCATCACCACCTGGGTGGCCGGCAAACGCTGGGCCATCGGCTGCGAACCAGGCGCCACCATCACCATCCACCAAAAGGAGCAGGCATGACGGAGGAATACTGGAACGACGAGTGCCCCTGCGGACACACCTGGGACGAGCACAACTTCGAGGTCGGCTGCATCGCCGGCTGGGAGTACGAGGGCGCCGACCCGGGAATTGCCAGCAAGGATGGCTGCTACTGCCAACTGGCCCACACGGAAAAGAGCCGATAGTGACCGAGTCCCCAATCACGCAGAACCTCGACTGGATCTACAACCGCTGGTCGGACCTGTGCGCCACGAGACTCCGAGGCACCCCGAAGCCGTGGCGGCAGCCGACCCTCACGCCGGAGCAGCGCGGCCGCCTCGACCAGCTCGCCCGCATCGAAAAGCAGGAACGTGGCGCATTCACCCTGGGGGAGTCACCCGCACCCATCCACCTCGACGCCTACGACCGCGCCGTCGACCTCACCACCACCATGGCGAAACTCGCCCGCGCAGTCGCCACCGAGCTCGGCCACCACGCCGTGCTCATCCGGGCAGCACTCCACAAGTACGAGGACCCGCTGCTGCTCATCACCTACGTCCGCAACCACTGGCACCAGTGCGGTGCCGAAGTGGGGGAGGAGGTCCAAGAGCAGGCGGCGAGAGTCCGCGCCGGCCTCGCCCACCACTTCTCCGAAGTCGACGACGGGCAACACCTCGCGGCGCTCTGTCCCTACTGCGAGGCACCCGAGCTCTACGTCCGCGTCATTGGACCGGAGGACAACGCGCAACCAGTGATCCGGTGCGAGTCAGGAGCCTGCGAACCGCCACCGCAGGCCTGCGGCGCCTGGCACCGCAACCTTCCCCTGTGGCCGCTCCATGAGTGGGACTGGTTCGCAAGAGAGATCGAGCACGCCGATCAGGAACGCGAACGGCGGCGCCTCGAAGCCCTCGCTGCAGCAGGGCAGGCGGACCCGGTAACCGAGCAGGAGCACGGCAGTCTCTACATCGTCCAGATCGGCCAGCACATAAAGATCGGCTGGACACAGACGCCGCGGATCCGGATGCGTCAGCTCAAGCCAGACCGGGTCCTGCTCAGCAAGGGAGGAACCCGGCAGGACGAGACCAGGCTCCATCATCGCTTCGCCGAGCACCGGCGGCGAGGTCGGGAGTACTTCGAGCCCCACGCGGACATACTGCGCTTCGCAGAGAAGGCCCACGCCTATGACTCGGTGACCGCGATGCTTCCATGAACCCAGAGACACGCCGACTAACCCATTTGGGCTAGATTACTTATCCACAGGTTAGAGCTCTGATATTCTTGAAAGCACGCCGAGCCTACCCTTTTACGGGAATTGCAGACCTCCTGAGCTGCGAAGCCGGCGAACATAACTGAATAGCACCGGAGCAACACCAGTGCACCCGCCGCCCCGCTGAGACCCGGGGCGGCGGGACCCCAGTCCAGAAGAACCGCCGGCCGGTAATGGTCGGGATCAAGGTGGCAGCATTCCGGCGAAAGACCGGAGGCGGACTGGTGGGATGCGGAGTGCCGATCGGCTGACCCGGGGATACTCGGCCACCAGCCTGGCGTGATCGGCAGCCAGCAATGGCTCGGTGGAGCTTCGGCTTCACAGCAGCTCGTATCTGCCCCATCCCACGAGGGACCAAGCGCCCTTGCCATGAGTGAGACGCCCGGGACCTTCCACCCAGGCACCGAGCCCCAGCCGTTCCCCATAGCGGCTGGGGCTCACCCATTCCTAGGAGCACCCAGTGCCACTGTCCGCACCGAGCCGCTGCTCGCAACGCTGCGGGAAGCTGGCCACCAGCAAGGGACGCTGCGACGACCACCAGCGAGCAGCCTGGGAGAACCCTTCGGCCAACAGTCGGGCTCTCACCAGCACCGAGCGCGCGAGGATTCACAAACAGCAGATCAAGCGCGAGCCGCATTGCCGAGTGTGCAATAGCACCGAGCACCTGCGCGCGGATCACATCACGGAGATCGCCGACGGTGGCTCGCTGTTTGACGCCTCCAATTTGCAAACACTTTGCGACGACTGCCACGGGATTAAAACGAACGCAGCGCGGGCACTGAGGGCCGCGCAACGCCGACTCACACGAGGGTAGGGGCGTTCGGATCGCGTGGTTTTCAGCGCGCTTGCACGCCCCTGTAAAAAAGCGCGAAATATCTCAGGTTTTTGAAAGGGGGTCCTCGTGGGACTACGCGGACCAGCCAAGCAGCCGGCGCATTTGAAGCTGATCGACGGCCGCGGCAACGGCACAGACTCCGGCGGACGCAAGGTTTCCGACGGGCCGGCATTCAAGCGCCGGCCACCCGAGATGCCGGACTGGCTGACGGCCGAAGCCAAGGACGAGTGGCAGCGCATCGTTCCGGGCCTGACGGCGCTGGACCTGCTCAAGCCCGAAGACCGCGGCGTCCTCTCCGCGTACTGCGAGACGTGGGCCGAATTCCGCAACGCGACCATCGCCATCCAGGAGAACGGGTCGCTGCTCATTGAAGTAGCTCAGGGGACGATCCCACATCCTGCAGTCGCGATCCGCCGCAACGCTGGTGCCCGGCTGCAGTCGTTCGCCAAAGAATTCGGGCTGACCCCGTCCTCCGAGCAGGACCTTGCTAGGAGTGCCCCCGATGCCGACCAGGACGAAAACCCGTTCTAGCGCAGCAGTGAAGCCGAAGCCCGAGGACTCGGACGCGTTCGGCCTCCCCACAACAGCGGTTCTGCGCCGGCTGAAGATCAGCCCAGAGGTCGCCTACTACATGGTGAGCCGCGGGATCCCGCTCCCGGAGATCCCGCCGGCCATCAAAACGCCGGAGGGCCGCAGCCAGCCAGGCGCTGTCTTCGACCCCGAGCGCGTGGACAAGGTCCTGAAGGCCTTCTCGCTGCTGCGCCATACGCAGGGGCGCATGGCCGGACAGCCCCTGAACCCGGACCCCTGGCAGATCGCCTACATCATCGCCCCCGTCTTCGGCTGGGTGAAGAAGAACGAGCACGGCGAATGGGCCCGCGTCGTCCGCACCCTCTACGTGGACGTACCCCGGAAGAACGGGAAGTCCACGCTCTGCGGCGGGCTCGCGATCTACCTCACCGCAGCGGACGGAGAGGCCGGCGCCCAGGTGATCGCGGCGGCCACCACGAAGGAGCAGGCCTCCTTCGTTTTCGCCCCGATCAAGAAGCTCGCCGAGTCAGCGCCGGCCCTGCGCGGCCGCGTCCGGGCACTGACTGGCCGGATCGTGCACGCCAAGTCCAACTCCTACTTCGGAGTGATCAGCTCGACCGCCGACGCGCAGCACGGCGCGAACCTGCACGGCGCCATCATCGACGAACTCCACATCCACAAAACGCCCGACCTTGTGGAGACCATCGAGACCGGCACCGGCTCCCGAGACCAGCCCCTCGTCGTGAAGATCACGACGGCGGACACCGGCAAGCCCAACACGATCTACGCCCGGAACCGCCGCTACGTGGAGCAGCTCGCCAAGGGAGTGTTCAAGGACCCGTCCACGTTCGGCGTCGTCTTTGCGGCATCCGAGACAGACGATCCCTTCAGCGAGGCCACGCAGCGGAAAGCGAATCCGGGATACGGCGTCAGCCCAACCAGGGAGTACCTGGAGACCGCTGCGAAGAAGGCGAAAAACAGCCCTTCCGAGCTCGCGGCGTACAAGCGGCTGCACCTCGGGATCCGGACCAAGCAGACCACCGCCTACTTCGACCTCAAGGACTGGGACCGGAACGCGGGCCCGCGGATCATCGAAGCGGACCTCGCGGGCATGGAGTGCTACGGCGGGCTCGACCTCGGCTCCGTCAGTGACCTTACGGCGTTCGCGTTGCTCTTCCCGAACGCGGACAACACCGGGGCCGACGTCCTTTTCCGATTCTGGACGCCGGAGGAAAACCTCGAAGCCCTCGACAAGCGCACCGCAGACGCGGCGTCGCTCTGGGTGAAGCAGGGCTGGTTGCAGACCACCCCGGGGAACGTCACGGACTACGACTTCATCAAGGCCCAAATCCTCGCGGACTGCGACACCTTCGACGTCCTGTCAGTTGGCTTCGACCGCTGGAACGCAACGCACCTCGCGAACCAGCTCCTCGAAGAGGACGTGCCACTGGTCAAGACAGGCCAGGGCTACCTCACGATGAGCCCGGCCATGAAGGAAATCCAGCGCCTCGTCCTCAAGGGCAAGCGTGACCAGCCGCTACTGCGCCACGGCGGGAACCCGGTCATGCGATGGATGATCGACAACCTCGCCGTGGCCACTGACCCGGCCGGGAACGTCAAGCCAGACAAGGCGAACTCCGGAGACAAGATCGACGGCGTCTCCGCGCTCGCCAACGCAACCGCCGAGTGGCAAAACAACGAATCCGCCCAATCCCATTACCAGGACAACGACCTGGTAATCGCCTAACCGAAGGAGAACCGCATGCGCCTCAAACTAGGCAGCAGCGTCCGGCTCGTCCTGAGCGACGGCACCACCGTCGAAGGCGTGGTCCGCTTTTCGTGGCGCGCCCGCGTCCTCAAGCTCGTCGACGTCGTGAGCATGAACCAGCACGGCCAGGTCAAACTGGACGGCTACCTGCTGGTGCCGGCCCGATCGGTCCTCTTCGCCCAGGTCGGTGCGTAATGGCCGCCATCCTGAAGGCCGGCGGCGAACTCGTCACCATCGGCTCCTTCGGCGGGGGATACCCCACGCGATCCAGCTGGGGCGACACCTGGATCACGCGGGACGCCGGGATCCCGCTCTCGCAGTACAGCCCGGCGACGTCGGACCCGATGGCGCTCTGGAAATCCCAGCCTTCCCTGCGCAAGGTCGTTAGCTTCATTGCCCGGCAGGTTGGGCACATCCCGTGGCACGCCTACCAGCGCGTATCGGACACCGACCGGCAGCGTGAGCAGGGCAGCCCAGCGGAGCAGCTCCTCAACCGGGCCTCACGTTTCCGCAGCGGCTACAACCTCTGGCGCGACGTCGTAACTGACGCGCTGCTCTACGACCTCTTCTGCGTCGTCTACTTCGCCGCCCACGAGGGCAAGCCCGCAAGGCTGGTCCGGATCCCGCCCCGTCTGATCGAGCTGAAGTCCAACTTCCTCGGCGAGGTTGAGCAGGTCATCCTGCACACCCCGGCCGGCCAGGAGGACGTCGATCTGACGGAGGCGCCGATGGCCATCAGCTGGGGTTGGAGCGCGGACGGAGGCGCCGGCGTTTCCCCGCTGCTCACGCTCTCCCAGATCCTCGAAGAGAACAAACGCAGCGTCCAGTGGCGCAGGGCCCAGTGGGACAACAGCCCCAAGCTCAGCGGCGTCCTGATGTACGAGAAGGGCTTCAAAGACGACCGCAAGCGTGATCGGTTCCTGCAGTCCTGGCGGCAATGGCGCGACTCGGTCAACGCCGGCGGCACGCCCATCCTCGAGGACGGGATGACCTACGAGCAGCTCGACGGGATCAACCCAAAAGATGCGAAGGACATCGAGGGCCGGCAGCTCACGGACGCGGAGGTCGCCTCGGCGTTCCATATCGCACCGGAGCTCGTCGGCGCCCGGGCCGGGAACTTCTCCAACATCGGCGCTTTCCGGCAGATGCTCCACGGACCGACGCTCGGCCCGCTCTACACGGAGCTCACGCAGGCCGTGAACATCGGCCTGCTGCCCTTCCTGGACACGACCAGAGACCTCTATGTCGAGATGGACCGCGACGCGGCGATCAATGGCTCCTTCCTCGAGCAGGCGCAGATCCTCTCGACCGCGACCGGTGGACCCTGGCTGCTGCGCTCGGAGGCCCGCGCGAAGCAGAACCTGCCCTTCGTCGAAGGCACCGACGAGCTCGTGGTGCCACTGAACGTCGTCGAAGGCGGGCAGGCCTCCCCGCACGACTCCGGCACTCAAAACGAGAAGCCGGGAACACCCGAATAGAAAGGCGGTCAGGCAATGGACCCGATCCTCATCAATAAGACCTTCGTGGCCAAAGCCGAAGCCACCGAGACGCCGGGTGAGTTCACTGCCCTCGTCTCCGCCTTCGGTAACGAAGATTCCCAGGGCGACGTCGTCGCGCAGGGCGCATTCACCAAGACACTCGCCGAGTGGATCATCAAGGGCCGGCCGATCCCTGCTGTGTGGGCTCACCAGTTCAGCAACCCGTTCAACTTCATCGGCGAGTACACCGCCGCGGAGGAGACCGAAGCCGGACTGAAGCTCACCGGGCTCATCGACTTCGAGAACCCCACCGCGGTCCAGGTTCACAAGCTCATGAAGCGCGGCCTCGTCGTCGAGTTCTCCATCAGCGGCCTCGTCCGCGATTACGAGCTCATCGAAAAGGACGATGAGGACTCGTGGTGGCCTTCGCTCCTGATCAAGGACATCGACCTCTGGGAGGCAGGCCCCTGCTTCAAGGGCGCCAACGACCAGACCGAGCTGATCAGCGTGAAGTCCGACGGGCGCATCACCGGGCGCCTCGGTCACGTAAGCAAGGAAGGCCGAGTCCTTGCGCAGAAGCACGTCGACGCCCTCAAGGACGCCCACGCGAAGCTCGGCGAGATCATCGCCGCGGCCGAGCCCGCACCCGCCGACGACGACACGGCAAAAGCCGTCACGCCGCCGGCCCCCGATTCAGCAGCACCGGCAACCAAGTCGGCGCTGACTCCAGCTGTTCGAGCGCTGCTCGAGCTTTCCTAGCACACAAGAAAGGACCCTCTCATGGATCCCGTAGCAAAACTCGCAGCGCTGAACGCAGAAGCTGCTGCACTTCGCACCAAGGCCCTCGGCAGCCCCGAGTCCTTCACCGAAGCCGACGGCGCCCGCGCCACGGAAATCGCGAAGGAGCGTACCGAGGTTAGCGCGTTGATCGAGCGCGCGAAGTCGGCAGCCGAAGCCCTCGGCTTCGCTGCAGATGAGGCCCCGCTGGTTTCCAGCGACGAGCAGGCCCCGGCCGGCAACCGCCGGGCGAAGGCCATGACGCTGGGCGAAGCCTTCGTCAACTCCGACGTCTACAAGAGCCACCAGAAGGAGAACCCGAACGGCGCCTCCAAGGGCACCGACATCCGCCTGAAGGCCTCCGGGCTGGGCATCCGCAAGGTCGACCCGGCCCCGGTCAGCTCCGGCACCCAGGGCAACTCCCGGGCCGTCCGCACCAACGAGGTCGACGACCTCGTCAACCGCCCGGAGCGCCGGCTCCTGGACCTGATCACCACCGGCACCACGAACCTCCCCTGGTTTCAGTACCGCCAGATCATCTCCAAGACGAACAACGCGGCCCTCGTCAACGAGGCAGTGACCAGCACCGGCACCACGCCGGCGACCGGCCTGAAGCCGCTGTCCACGCTCACCACGCAGACCGCAGAGGCGAAGGCCTACACCTACGCGGACGGCATGGAGGTCACCAACCAGGAGCTCGCCGACGACGGCATCATGAAGGCCCTGATCGACTCCACGCTCCGCGAGAACCTCGAAATTCTCACGGAGAGCATCCTGCTCAACGGCGCCGGCACCGCCGACGAGCCCGCCGGCATCCTGAACACCAGCGGCGTGCTGCAGCAGGCCTTCGTCACGGACGTCCCCACCACGATCCGCAAGGCGATCACCAAGCTGCGCACAACCTCGGGCACCACGATCCGCGGCGTCCTCCTCCACCCGGAGGACGACGAGACCTGGGACCTCCTGAAGGACACGCAGGGACGCTTCCTCGGGAACGGCCCGTTCGCGGGCGGACCCAAGACGGCGTGGAGCTACGAGCGCATCGATTCCCAGGCGCTCGAAGTCGGCCAGGCCATCGTGGGCGACTTCTCCACGATCCACCTGCTGGACCTCGACGCCCTCGCGATCGAAGCCTTCAACCAGCACAAGGACTACGCGCAGCACAACCTCGTGTACGTCCGCGCGGAGCAGCGCAAGGTCCAGCTCATCCGCAACGCCGCACGCCTGTGCGTCGTCGACCTGACGGCTGGCTAAGCCCACCCTCCCGCTTTCCAAACCAAAGAAGGAGCAAGGCAATGACTGAAGCAAACCCGATCATCATCATCGGCGGCGTCCGCTACCGCACGGAGGACGCGAAGCGCCTCGGCATCACTGCCAAGACGCCGAAGCCGCCGGCCACGGCTGCAGCAGCGGAAGCTGCCGCGGCGGCGAAGGCAGCGCAGGGGGCCGGGAACGGCTCGACTGTAGTGTCCACGGACTCCGCAGCTTCCGCTGCGGCAGCGGCGAAGGCAGCCGCCGACGAAGCTGCGAAGGCGGCGGCCGACAAGGCAGCCGCCGACAAGGCTGCGGCAGACCAGGCAGCCGCCGACGAAGCAGCGAAGGGAGCAGACAATGGCGCCACCGTATCTGGCAAAACTGACGGAGCTGGCGACAGCAACCGGGCTGCCGGAGCAAAGCCCAAGGCTGCTGCTCGCCCTCCAAAGAGCTAGCGACCGGTTCCGCGGAGCCGTCGGCCACCCCGTCCACCTCGTAGAGGATGACGAGATTTGGCTCGACGGCAACGGGACCGACACGCTGCTGCTGCCGGCGGCGCCGATCACCTCCATTTCGGTGGAGCTGGACGGCGCCGCTTTGGTAGCAGGCTCGGGTTACAAGATCAGCCGCCGGGCAGGCATCCTGCGCCGGGCCGGCGGCTGGCCGGACGACCTCGAAAACGTGAAGGTCACCTACACACATGGCTACGACGAGATCCCCGGCGACATCGCCGACGCAGTACTTGAGCAGGCGACGACCCAAGCACTCGTCCTCGCCCACGTCGGCGCCCAAGGCATGGGTCCGGCAAACATCAAGTACGAAGCAGCGGCGACCGTCGGCGTCACCCAGAAGTGGACTGACGCCGTGGAGAAGTACAACCTCGGCCGCGGGGACCGGTCGTGACCGCGGGAATGTTCCTGCCATTCGGCGGCGCGGTTGAACGGCTGCGCCGCCGGCTGGTGGTGGACCCGTACTCGCGGGAGCAGACGCAGGCGGACTGGACAGACCCGCTGCGGCTGAGCTTGGACGGAGCCTTCGTGGCGTCGTCCTCGGGCACCGCTCAGGTCAGCGAGGACCGCTCCTACATCATCACGACGAAGAGCCTCTACCTCACGGACGCGGGCGCCGACGTACTCGCGGGAGACCGGATCGTCTCCGCCGGGATCACCTACAAGGTGCCGACCAAGCCGGAGGCGGACACAAACCCGTTCACCGGCTGGCAACCAGTTCTTGAGATACCGCTGCAGGAGGTCACAGGGTGAAATTCAACAACGACTTCTTCAGCAAGCTCGGCCACTCGCCGGAGGTCACCGCGCTCTGCGTAAGCATTGCGGAGCGCGGCGCCGCCATCGCACGGAGCACCGCCCCTGTCGACACCGGCGACTACCGCGACGGCATCCACGTCGAGGTCGTGCGGGCGAATCGCAGGAACGTAGCCGTGATCAAGAGCGACGACGAGAAGACGATGTGGATCGAGTCGGAGACCGGCAACCTCGCCCGCGCTTTGGGAGCTCTGAAGTCCGGTGGCTAGCTCGGTCATTTTTACCGACGTCGAGCTCTTCCTCGCCCACCACATCAAGGACCGCCTCGACGCGATAGCAGCCGGCCCGCCAGGACTGCACCAGGCGCTGGCAGCCGACGTCTACGTCGGCAACCAGCACCCGCCTACCAGGCGCCCGAAATCCGTTGTCGTCCGCGACGACGGCGGACCGACCACCGGCATCGTCACGGCGCAGACCAGCGCAGGCTTCACGGTCCTCGCCGGCGACGACGACAACCCGGGCAAAGAGGCAACCGACCTCGCGCTCCTCGTCGCGGCGATCGTGGCCGGCAGTCCCGGCACGGAGCCCGGCAACCCGGTGGCGGCGGTCCTGACGATGAACGGCCCCTTCAAGGTCGCGGACCCGTCAGGGCAGCCGCGCCGGTATTTCACTGCGAGCCTCGCCGTCACCGGCGAGGAATTCACGCTCTAAACCCATAACCCAGCCTTGGAGGCATGCAATGAAAGACTCGTTTGGTAACGACGTAACAGCGGTCGGCGTACCGGTCACCGGGCATATGGGCGTCGCGCCCGCCGGCACAGCGCTCCCCACCCCTGCCGAAGGCGGCGCAGCGGAGTTCCTGCTCCCGCCCGCGTTCCTGCTCCCCGGCCTCCTCACCGAGGACGGAGGTTTTGAGTGGTCGATGGAAGCCGACGGCGACCCGATCGTCTTCTACCAGGAAGGCTTCTCGATCCCCTCCGGCCTCGCCAACGTCGAGCTCAAGGTCAAGTACGCCCAGACCGACGAGACCGTCCGCGGCATCATCCGCGGCCAGACCCCCGACGCCAACGGCTACATCGTGATCGACGGCGGTGGCACCGACAAGAAGTATGTCCTCTTCACCGAGGAAATCTTCAAGAACGGGACCATCCGACGTCGCGTGGCCGGCAACGCCTCCGTCGCCTCGGTGGCCGAGGACAAGTCTGAGCGCGGATCCGTGCTCGGCTACGAGGTGACCTACAAGATCGACCGCTCGCCGGCGCTCGGCAACGGCCATATCGGCGAATGGCTGCTCCCCCCGGAAGTCACCCCGTAACCAGCCCGCCCCGGGCAGGCCCCCAAACCTGTGGCCGGTCGACTCTTTGATGGGTAGTCGGCCGGCCGCAGTTCCACCCATCTGAAAACCCGTCAGGAATGAGACACCGGCATGAGCCCCACCAAAGCCACCAGCCCCGACGCCGCAGCCCGGCGCAGCGCAGCCGCAAAGAAGTCGGCCGCGACTCGGGCAGCCCGCAAAGAAGCCGCAGCAGCGCCCGCCGGCCTCCAGGTCACGGACCCGGCCAGCGTGATCACCGCGGAGCTCGCGCTCGGCCCCGGTGCCCCCGGGCCGAAGCCTAAGAGCATCGTCGTGGAGAACACGCTGAAGTGCCAGACCGTCGACGGCGAAATCAGCCTCAGCCTCCTGGTTCCGTACCCGAAGCTCAAGCTCCTCCTGACCCTCGAAGATGACAACATCGAAGAGGCCGAGATGGTCGACTACATCCTCGAAAATATCCTGAGCGAGGCGGACGCAGCGACGCTGAACGGGCTCTCTGACGGCACGGAGACCTTCATCTTCGCCATCGAGTGGATGACCGCCCTCGGCGAACGGCTCGGCAGCTCCGTGGGAAAATCCGGTCCCTCCTCAAGCTGATAGAGGAGCATCGGCCCGCCCTGACCTACGACTTCAGGCACCGGTTCCACCTGAGCCTCGACGACGTGGGGACCACAATCAGCTTCCCCGAAGCCGAGCACCTGATCGACGGACTCGCCCTCGAAATGGACTCGCACTTCGTCATGTCAGTCCAGGGCTGGAAATACCCGATGGGCAGACACGCCCTCTACGCAGCAGCGACCCTCGCCCGCGTAGTCGCCGTCACCCGCGGCAAGGGAGAACAGCCCCTCGACCTCGACCTGCCGTGGGCAACCGCGGGAGATAACTCGGACGTCACCCCAGAAGAACGCAAGGCCCTCACCGAGCAGCTGAGGGCACGTAGTGCCTTCGGGCAGAAACGGACGGAGGCACCCAGTGTCTGATCAGGTAGGCTCCGGCCAGGTAGCGATCGAGCCAAACTTCGTCGGCTTCCGTTCGAAGGTAAAGAAAGAAGTCGAGACGTCCGGCCGCGAAGGTGGCCGGACGTTTGGCTCCGCATTCAAGGGAGCCCTCGTCGGGCTCGGCGCCATAGTCGGGCTGGGCAAGCTGAAGGAGACCTTCACCGGAGCAATCCAGGGCGCAGGCAACCTGGAGCAGTCCGTCGGCGGCGTCCAGGCAGTGTTCAAAGAGAGCTCGGCCGGGCTGTTCGAATACGCCAAGGACGCAAAAACGAACCTCGGGCTGACGGCGAACAACTACCAGGAACTCGCGACCATCATCGGCTCGCAGCTCAAAAACGGCGGCATCGCCATGGATAAGCTCGCCCCCAAGACGCAGGAGCTCATCGGGCTCGGCGGAGACCTCTCCGCCCAGTTCGGCGGTTCCACCAAGGAAGCCGTCGAGGCCCTCTCCAGCGCGATCAAGGGCGAGCGTGACCCCATCGAGCGTTACGGCGTCTCCCTGAACCAGGCGAAGATCGACGCCGAAGCCCTAGCGCTCGGCTTCAAAAAGGGTAAAGCAGGCTTCGACACGCAGGCCCAGCAGGCAGCGACCCTGTCCCTCGTCATGAAGCAGACCGCCGACGCCCAGGGCGCGGCCGCCCGCGAAACAAACAGCTTCAACTCGCGCCAGGCAACCTTCAACGCCATCATCGCCGAGGGCAAAGCGAAGGTCGCCGGCGCCTTCCTGCCGGCCCTTTCTACGCTCTTTGGCTTCATGAATGAGAAACTGCCGGGCGCCTTCGACAAGGCATCCCTCCGGGCAGCCGCCCTCGGGGAGGGGCTCTCCTCGTTCCTCGCGAAGCTTTCAGCCTTCCAAGCCGGCATCGCGTCCGGAGCCATGACACCAGACCTCGTCAAGGCCCTCGGCATGGACCCTGCATCTGGCTTCGGCAAGCACCTAGCCACCGCAATCGGCGGCATCCGCGCCTTCAAGGCCTCCTTCGAAGCCGCGGACGGCGACATAACGTCGTCCGGTTTCGCTGGCTTCATGGAGCAGTTCGGCTACAACACCCGGCTGGCGCTCGACAACATCAAGGCAGCCGCCGGACCAGCCTTCGACGCGCTCAAGAGCGGCGACTTCTCGCAGCTCCGGCCAGCCCTCGATGGCTTCCTCTCCATAGCGAAGCCCGCCGGCCCGATCCTTGTCGAAGTAGGCAAGGCCCTCGGCAAAATGTCGGAGGAAATCGGCAAGCTCATCGCCGGAGCGCTACCCCTGATAAAGCCCCTCCTCGAGGGAGCTACGCAAGCAATGACGTTCCTCGCGGAGCACACCGAGATCCTGACGGCCATCATCATCGCGGTGGCAGCCGGCATGGTGATCTGGAGGCTCGCGCAGATCGCCGGCAACATCGCGGCGCTCGCGTCCGTACCCGTCATGGCGGCGCAGGCAGCGTCCAACTTTGCACTCGCCTCGGCGATGCGCGGGGCGACCGCGGCGCAGGCCACGAACACCGTCGCTACGACCGCGGGCACCACGTCCCGCGTGCGGGCTGTGGCGTTGATGGTGGCGACGGGAGTGGCCACGGCCGCAATGAAGGTTGCTCAGCTCGCAGGAGCAGCCGCTCTGGGCATCGCGACCGCAGCCCAGTGGGCATGGAACGCGGCAATGTCGGCGAACCCGATCGCTCTGGTCATCCTCGCCATTGTGGCGCTGGTGGCCGGACTCATCTGGTTCTTCACCCAGACCGAGCTGGGCCGGCAAATATTCGCGAACGTATTCGCCTTCATCCAGGGCATTGTGCAGGGCCTGATCGACTGGTTCAACAACGTGCTGGTTCCCACGCTCGCGATGGTGTGGGCAGCGGTCGGAGCCGGCCTCGCGGCCGTGGGCCAGTTCTTCGCCGACACCTGGAACAACGTAATCGGCGGCGTCGGCGGATTCCTTGCCGGGCTCATGCAGTTTTTCTACGAGCTCCCGGGCAAAATCCTCGAAGCCCTCGGCAACCTCGGAACGCTGCTACTCGACGCCGGTAAGGCCCTCATCCAGGGCTTCATTGACGGAATCAAGGGCATGGTTTCCGGCATCGGCGACGCGGTCGGCGGCGTGCTGGACTTCGCGAAGTCCTTCTTCCCGCACTCGCCCGCGAAGCGCGGACCCTTCTCCGGCAGCGGCTACACCAGCCACTCCGGCAAGGCCCTCGCGACCGATTTTGCAGACAGCATCGCAAAGGAGCAGGGGACCGTCGGAGCAGCTGCTTCCAAGCTCATGACGGCCGCGGCACTGACAGGCACTGTCACTACGTCCAGCGCTGCAGCAGGCGCCGGCGGGCTCGGCGGCGGGGCTGCCCCGATCAGCGTCACCATGCCGATCACGGAGCGCGTACACCCGGCGGACCTCGCCCGGGCGCTCGACAACCGGCTCAACAAGAAGATGAGGAGACTCAATGCCTAACGGCGATCTACACATCGCGGTCGGCGGCCTCGACTTCTACGGTCGTCCCGGCCTCGGCCCCTTTGCCATCACAAGCAAAGGGATCGACGGCTGGGACGACGGCGTCACGATGCGCGGACAGAAGGCAGCCCGGCCCGGGGCTGCCGGCTCCTACCGGCTCAAGCGATACCAAGAGTCGCGGACGGTAACCCTCGACGGGATCATCCTGGCCGGCAGCGCGGAGGAGCAGGAGGCCCTCGGCCTGCAGATCAGCGGCCTCCTCGCCCACGGCGACGAGGGACGCATCCAGATAGAGAAGAACGGACTCATCCAATGGGCGCTGGCGACTATCGACGTCTCCAACGTGAACCCGCACGCCGCGGGCTTCTACTCCGACTTCCAGATCGTCTTCTGGTGTGCGGATCATCGGAAGTTTGGCGAGTTGCGCACCGTCCCGCTGGCACCGGGGACACCGGCGAAGCTGATCAACCGCGGCAACTTCAAAGCCTCTCCGGTCGTGGAGATCGACGGCCCGCTCGCGGCAGGCTTTAGCATCACCCACCCCGGCGGGCAGTACATCGCGACCGGAGCCATCGGCGCCGGCGACAAAATCCGTGTCGACTTCCATACGGCCCGGCTCCGGCTCAACGGCGACGACCGCTCCGATCTGATCCTGCAGGCGCAGACCTGCACGGTCCCGGCCGGGCCGATCACCCAGTTCAGCATTTCCGGCGGCGCCGGCCGCGTCGAAGTACAGGACACCTACACCTAAAAGGAGCACCCGCATGGGCAAGCTTGTCTGGTCCGTTGACACGCACACCGGGAAGAAGCTGGGCCTCCTCGCCCCGACGGAGGCAACGTGGGCCAGAATGCAAAACGCCTCCGGCGCCGGCGAAGCCTCCTTCTACGTCGGCGACCGCGACTCCGAAGGTTTCCCGGGCAAGTACCTGACGGAGCCGGCCTCCCGCACCCTCGTATTCGAGGAGGACGGCGTGCCCCTCTACGGCGGCATCATCTGGGTGCAGGACTACGACCGAGACGCGGCTACTGTGACCCTGACTTACGCGGATCCTTGGTCGATCTTCGGTAAGCGCATGATGTGCGCTTACTCGAACGCGGGAGTGGAGAAGGAAGCGCCTCTGGTTTACGGCCCGCTTTCCCTCGAAACACAAGTGAAGCGCGTCATT
Organism: Arthrobacter sp. UYCu712; assembly: GCF_040547005.1. Taxonomy (NCBI): domain Bacteria; kingdom Bacillati; phylum Actinomycetota; class Actinomycetes; order Micrococcales; family Micrococcaceae; genus Arthrobacter; species Arthrobacter sp. UYCu712. The sequence continues at coordinate 134,594 of NZ_JBEPOZ010000005.1, read as the reverse complement.
CAGCAGGCGACGGCCGGGGCGACATTTGAGCTGCCGCTCGTGCTGCCGGCCGATATCCCAGGCGTCCACACGTACACCTATCAGAACTACCACCTGCTCAAGGCGCCGGACGCTATCAAAGTGCTGATCGAAACCAAGTACGGCCCGAACACGGACTTCCTACCCCGGTGGCGCCCCAGCGACCCAACATTCTTCGAGTGGGAGGTGTCCATTGGAGTCCCGGCCCCGGGCCTGCTCGTGTTCAACCCCACCGCTGAGGAATCGGGCGTCTCGGGGCTCAAGGTCACCAGGGACGCCCAGAAGGTAGCGAACCACGTTATCGCTACCGGTCAGGGGACCGAAGCCGACATGCTCACCAAGGCAGCGATCCACGGCGCCTCGCCCTACCCTGCGCTCGTCAAAACCGTGGCATTCCCCGCCGTGGAGGACCCCGCCAAACTGCAGGCCCTCGCGGACGCCGAGCTGGAGCTCTGCAAGGACCCTACTGCGCAGTGGTCCTTCAGTATCCGGACAGGCAAAGAGGAGGGCGAGCACCAGGCGAACCAGCTCCGCCCGGGCATCGGCGTGCGCGTCAACATCCAGGGCGATCCCTGGCTCGATGACGGCACCACCCACCTTCTCCTGATCGCCTATTCCGGCGATCTGTCCCCGTTCGTTGATTTGCAGTTCCAACCAGGAGTAGTCGGATGACAAAGATAGACCACGTCGGCCGCGACGAGTTCGAAGAACTCGTCCGGCGCTTCGACGCAAGGACCTACGCCACGCCGCTGAACCGATCGTCCGTCTCCGGCGGGATGCGGTTCTACGGCACCGGAAAGCTCCGGATTGAAAACGAGGGACTGGAAGTCACCGGCACCGCGGAGATCATCGGGCGACTCCTCGCCAGCGGAATCATCGACTTCGAGGGCGAAGTGAACATCAGCGGACCCCTCGTCGTCCGAGACGGCGGCAGCATCACGGTCGGCGGGATTGAGTTTCACCCGGACGGCTCCGCGAAGTTCGGCACCCTGACAATCGACCCGTCCGGGAAGATCACCACCGGAACCGCGGAGATCAACCCGGACGGCTCCGCGACGTTCGGGCAGTTCAAGATCGCGGCCAACGGAGACCTAACGTCCGAGGGATCGTTGGACATCAAGGGCCCGGCAACCCTGAACAACGACCTGACGGTAGCGGCGGGAAAGAAGATCAAGCTCGGCGGCCTGACCTTGGAGAACACTGGCCTCGGCGGCGGGACAGTCAACTTCCCCAACGGATCCGTGTCCGCGTCGACACTCTTCGGAATGCTGATCACCTGCGTCAGCCAGATCGAGATCGCCGCGCCGGTTGTGAAAATCACCGGCATCCCGTCAACGACAGGCGTTACACCGAATGTCTACATCGACGGCTTCGGCAATCTGAAGAAGATCAACTAGCGGTCGGTGTTGTACTGCGTGCAGAGGTTTCGGCTGGCGTAGATAGCAACGGAAGCGGCGTTGTCGCCCTCAGCTTCAGTTGTTCCTGACATCTGGGCGATCTCGTTGTAGTTCTTGCCTTCGGAGAAGAGCGTGCAGGACGCGCCGCCAGCCTTCAGCAGGATCTCATCGGACGGGATGTCACCGCGCCAGACCTTCTTCACACCTTCGAGGTACTTACTCTGCGCCGATTCGTCGTCGAATTCGGGAGCCACGGACTCAGCCGGGGCGGGTGCTGCCAGGAGCGGGGCGATGCGCTGGTCGGCCTCCGTTGATGCCGGTGTGCTCGTCGTCGCCGGCTCAGTGGCGGCCGGTGCCGAGCACCCAGTGAGAGCGAGCAGAGCAATAAGGACGAGTCCCCCAAGTTTTTCCATGCGCTGAGTGTAGCGACACGGACCCCGAATTAATACATCAAGGCCCCTTAGAGGGCCTTTTTTCATGCCCAGGAGGCACCACATGGCAGCCGTACCAGTTACCGGCAACCTCAAGGATTTGGCCGGCGTCAGCCTAGGGGACCGAATCCCGGAACTCGTCTTTGAACTGGACGAGGACCTTGTCATCCTCGGGTCATCCACCCTGATCCCTGCCGAGCCGGTGAAGGTCACCCCCGCGGCTAACGGCACGTTCACAGTCAATTTGCAAGAGTCGCTGGGGACGAACCCGTACTCACCGTACAAGCTGACGATCAACTGGTCCTCTAACGGGTTGTCCCGGACGGTTACGCCGTCGTGGCGCATCGTGGTCCCGCCCGGTGGCGGCGCTATCGGTGACATGCTCGCCATTGTCACTCCGTCGCAGATCATCACCAGGGGCGTCCCCGGGGATGCCTCCCCGTACAGCATCGTGCAGGCCCTGGCAGCATCCTCCGGTCAGGCGCTAATCGTCAACCCGACGTCCAATTCTGCTCCCCGGGCACCGACCCCGGCCTGGACCGCCTACTACGGCGCTGGCGGCGGCGGCTTCCTCACGTTCGTGGAGGACGTCGACACCCCGTCGAAGGCGGGCTACGTCCGCATGACCTGGAACAACGACGCGACTGCGGCGTCGGCGAACCTCAAGCTGCCGCTCGGTGTCGCCACCCCCGGGAGGATGTGGGCCGGGATCGTCTCTGTGCGGTCTTCGGTGGCCACGGTGATGGGTGCGACCATCTACTTCTACGATGCTGGTGGAGCCCAGATCGGGGCCACGTACTACAACCGGTTGATCCGCGTCCCGGCGGGGATGACCGCGTGGACCGACCTCGAGGTTAACGGCGTGCGGGCCCCGGCTGGCACGGCCACCGTCCGCATCGGCGCGGCCATGAACAGCACGCTGAGCACTGTGCCCCTGGCGGGCCACATCGTCGAGGTCAGCGCCGGTATGCCGATGGAGTCCAACACAGTCCACAAGTGGCACGACGGTGACAGCCTGAATGCCTACTGGACCGGGCTGGAGAACCTTTCGCCGTCCGTGAAGGTGGACACCGAGCTGGAGTTCGCGGCACCCTTCACCAACGCTCCCGCAGCGGCGGGTGTCCGGGCCGGGCGCTACTCCACCGCGTACCGGCTCTACCTCCCGGAGGGTGCCGACATCGGCCCCATGCGGCGGAGGATCGCAGGGGCACTGGCCGGCAAGTACACCTACCGGGCAGCCGGCATGGGACACAGCATGATCGCCGGTCAGGGTGGCTCTCCGGGCGTGATCGACGACATGCGTCTGCTGCAGCTTCGAGCGGCTCAGGCGGGCCAGTCGACCCCCGGCATGGTCACGGCCTGGAACAACACCACTCCGGACGCCCGCATCACCAAGGATGCTGAGTGGTACATCACGGGCGGGCCCCGCAGCAACATGCAGCTGCACCTGAGCTGCGCCACTGCCGGCAAGTCCTTCACGGTGGCGTTCGATCACGCCGCGACGGTGGTCGACATCTACACCTTCGGCAACGGCTCGGCGGTCAGCTACAGCATCGACAACGGAACCCCGGTCACCATTACCCCGTCCGGTGCTTCGGCCATCCAGGTCACCACCGTTACGGGTCTGGCGAACACCACCCACACGGTGAAGATCACCAGCCTCAGCGCCACCACGGCGTACATCCTCGGCATCAGCCTGCGGAACGCCACCGGGCTGGAAATAGGCAACTTCGGTTACAGCGGTTCGATCGCCAACGACTGGATCCCCACCGGCTCCGGCACGGGGGCGAGCTTCTATAACGGGTACAGCGACATCGTTCACGGCTGGAAGGCCGACGGCGTCATCATCCAGCTCGGCGCCAACGAGATCATCTGGTCCACCGGCTCGGCCTCGCTGGTGACCAACCTCGGGCTGATCCTCGCCAACCTACGGACATACGGCAAGGACGTGCTGCTGGTGGTGGATCCACCGGTCTACTCCGACACCCGCACCACATGGTTCAGCGACTTCTACCCCAAGCTGTACGACGTTGCGGACGCGTATCAGGTGCCCCTGCTGGACCTGTCGGCGCACTGGATCAACCGGGGCATCGGGTCGGCTCGGGGGCTGTACTTCGACCAGTGGCACCCCAACCCCGAAGGCTATTTCGATCTTCACAGCGTGTTCGCCAAGGCGCTGCTGCCCTAATCCCATCGGAGGGGCCCCGCCATGGGGCTCCTCTTCCTACCCCTTGGAGGACACATGTCGCTGCCCAGTAACGTCAGCACCGGGAAGGTCAGCGGACAGTTCGTCATTGCCGTGGGCGACGGACCCGACCCCGAGAACCCCACCGTCACCTACCCCGTCCAGGGCACGGTCGAGTTCCAAGCGTCCGTGGACTACTGGCCCGACCCCACCGCCACCGCCCCCGTCACGATCCTGTCGGAAATAGTCGTCGGCATCCTGGACGGATCGGGACGGCTCTGCACGCCGGATCCGGGGGACGAAACGATCCCCACCGTGCCGTGGGTGAAGCTCATCGCCACCGACGACCCGGACCTCATGGCCCTGAACTGGACGTGGACGGCCACCTACAAATTCCTGCCCCGCAACGGACGCCCCGTGTCGCAGATACCGGCCCACAGCCTGGCCGTTCCATCTAATTCCGTGATCGACCTCGCGTCCGTGGTCAAGGTGCCCAGCTCCCCGGGCGTCGGCATCGACCAGGTGACGATCATCGCGGCGCAGGCCTTCGCCTCCGCCAATGCGGCGGCAGCCAGCGCCACAGCGGCAGCTAATTCCGCGACAGCCGCGGCGGGCAGCGTCACGGCGGCGAACACCTACACCGACCAGCAAGTGGCACTCCGGGCACTGCTGGCGCACACACACTTGTGGGCGGACCTGACCAACAAGCCGACCACATTCGCCCCGATCGTCGGCGCCACCGCCACAACCGCCAAAGCCGGTAACTGGTTCCCGGCATGGACCGAAGTGACGGCCAAGCCAGCCACATTCGCCCCGGCAGCACACACGCACCCGCTCAGTGACGTTACGGTCACGGAAATCCCGGACGCCGCCGACCTGGACACCTACGTAACCTCAGGCTACTACTCCCAAAGCCAGGTGGCAGATGCGGTATCCGGGCTGAACTATCCTCTGCCTCAGGCGGGGTTGCTGGAGGTCGTCACCTTCGGCGTGTTCACCTTCCAGTGGTACACCGGCTACGCCACCCAATACCGGAAGTTCTGGCGCACCAAGTACTCCACCTTCGCCTTCAACGCATGGCAGGAAGTCGCCCCGGTAGGCCACACCCACGCGGCGGCGACAGCCTCAGTAGCGGGCTTCCTGAGCACCACCGACAAGGCGAAGCTGGATAAGAACAGTTACGCCGGCGCAGCGGGCACGGTGGCGGTTGGCATCATCGCTGCCGGGGCCTCGACCTCGATCACGATCACCTACCCTGCCAGCCGGTTCAGTGTCGCGCCGATCCTGAACGTCAACAGCGGGGACGGCCGGGTCACCGTCGGGGCGATCACCGCCAACAGCGCAACCAGCGCCACCGTCACGCTCAACAACTACACCGCCGCAGCGTCCGTCGCAGCCACCGCGCAATGGCAAGCCCGGCAGATGACCAGCACGACCGCGGCCGGATGACCCCGGCCCACGAACTAAGGAGAAAATCCATGCGACATGCCCTGCTGAAACTCTGGCTCCGCGTTCAGGAACCCCGGGCGCTGTCAGCGATTTACTTCTTCGCCTACCTGGCCGTAACCGTACTCGGCCTGGCAGTCATGTCCGACCCGCCCCGGACGATCCAAGGCACCCTCGGGCAGACGCTCGTGGCGTGTTGGGCCGGGATGCTCGTGGTCGGCGGCGGCATCGGCGCGTGCACCGTACTACAAGGCGTCTGGTGGCTCGAACGGGCCGGGGCGATCCTCTGCATGTTCGCGATGGGCATCTACGGCACCGCTTACTGGGGAATCCCCATCAGCCAAGTCAGCCTCCGTATCGCCTCCATCTGCTTCGTCGTCTTCGCCATCCTCGCGTTCGCAGCCCGCCTCGTGAAAACCCGGCACTACGCCTACGACCCCGAAAAGTAGGTAACAGATGGACGGAACACAGATCCTCGTCGCGGTCCTCGGCGTCGTAGGCAGCAGTGGGTTCCTCGTCGCGCTCGTGAACGGCGTCGTGAAGGTTGCCAACGGCACCGCCGGGCGCGAGAGGATCCGCAACATCAGCATGAAAGAGCAGCGCAACGAGGCATGGAACGACGCCGAACGGGAACGGGACCGCGCCGACCTCGAAGCCCACAACCGGCGCCTGACGGAAGAATACGCCTCGGAGCTGCGCCGCGACTGCACCGAGCACGGCATGAGCGGCCGGGAACTCCGGCCCTGGCCGAAGCTCAAGAAACCCCCACCAGACAAGCAGGAGCAGCCATGATCAACCTGACAACGGCCCTAGCCAACTGGATACCCCAGGTGGCGGGCCGGTACCTCAACGAGGACTGGAACCCGACCAATCAGGGCTTCGGCGCGCAGTGCTGGGACGTCCCGGCGAACTGGGCCAAGTACCTCGGCCTGCCGGTCATCAGCACGAACGGCAAGGGCCGCTGGCCGGGCTGGGCAGGGAACATGTCCGACGCCTTCCCGCAGAGCGCGGCCATCGCCGCAGCGTACGAACTGCTCCCACCCACGGCCACTGTGCGGGGCGGCGACACGCTGGTCTGGGACGACTCCTACCCGGCGTGGTTCCCCAAGACCCACGTCGCCGTGGCCGTCCGCGACCTCGGCGCGCAGCTGCTCTGCATCAGCCAGAACAGTAGCGCCCCCCAGCCGGGCAACCCATACCCGCAGTGGACCACCGGGCCGACCATTCTCCAGCACCTGCCCCGCCGCGGGCTGCTGGGCATCATCCGGCCCCGCACCGGCATCAACCCGCAAGGCATCACCACACCATCCGAGGAGGATGAAATGTCAGCTGCAGGCGAAAAGGCCATCTTGGACCTTTTGACAGGCATGAACGAGAAACTGGACGCTGCCGCCACGGGCGATCAGTTCGGCACCGAGTTCGAGAAGAAGGTCAACATCAAGGTTGACGAGCTCGTGGGCAACGCCCAGAAGACCTTCTGGAACAGTGAGGAAGCCAAAATACGGATGCAGAACATGGACCCGGCGGAGTTCGCCGCGTCCGTCCCGGAAGATCAGGCGCAGAAGTTCGTCGACGCGCTGGCCGAACGACTGGGAGGTAAGTAGATGCTGGTCACCGCGATTCTCCGCACCGTCGTCCCGGCCCTGTGGGGCAGCCTCATCGCGTGGCTGATCGGTGTGCTGCCGATCCTCGCACCACTGGAGGCCGACCTCAACGGCCTGGCCAACATCCTGCTGCCCATCATCACCGCCGTGATCATCGGCGCCTGGTACGCCTTCTGGCGGTGGCTCGAACCGCGGCTGCCCGACTGGCTGACCCGCGCCGTCCTCGGCTCCGCAAAGACTCCCACTTACCTGGGCAAGCACACCGCCGCAGGCAACGTCACCGTCGCCAGTGACGGAAAACTCGTCGTCGACGGAACCTAAATCCGAATACGAAGCCCCGCCCTTCAACTCGAAGGGCGGGGCTTTCGTGTGATAACAGTCCCGGTGAATCCATCAATCTGGACGTAGATCGTTGTCCTTAGCTGAGATGTTGGTCGACCTGCGCGCATGAAGGACGGCTTTGAATCCCCGGACCCGGTTGGAATCGACCGTGATGTCGTCGCAATCCTCGAAAATGAACGCGGCGTTGGCTGCGGCCGGCTCCTGCGGAGCTGCGTTGTTTGCCGAATCGAGATGGCGGGCCCTGCGAATCCGATCTGCTTTCCCCATGAAGATCCCCCTAATTCTGTCGAAACCCATGTTGAGAAGTCCTAGCGCGAATAGGCAGGAAGCTGGAAAGACCCAAGATATTTCCCCGAAGAAGAGGTCCACGGCTTTACCGGCGAAGGCGTCTAAAAGAGCGCCGAAAATAGCAGTCATCGTGCAGCAGTCATGGGTTGGCTAGCCAACTCGTCAGGGCCGTGTCGTACTCTACGGATATGGCGTCAAGCTTCGCTTGATCACCGTCCTTGGGGGACGTCGCCATCTGCTCCCGCAACTGCACATACTCGTCATTCAGCTCTGACAGGCCCTTGGCCATGATTCCCCCACTTAGATTCAAAGTCTTTGTTACCCCCAAGAATAGGGCCACCCGTGTGCGTCCTTGCAGGGTGCCATTGACTTTGCTGTTGCAGCCGTCCTACCTTGGATCGTTCTGCTGGCTGTCCTATCCAAGCGCGGATCCAATCCAAGCCTGGTTGCACTACCCAAGCCGCCGGCTGGACGGTCTACCGGATCGCCCCCGCACTATTCCTCGGACCGGTGCGGGGGCGTTTTGGTGTCCGCGTCAGGACGGTTCTCACGGTGGAAGTGGTTCGGGCACCAGCAGGGGCCGGCCACTCCGCCAACGGATTCCTCAGCCTCAACCACCTCCGGGCATCTGTGAGCAGACACCGGACCGAGACCCGTCACCCGGCGCAGCGGCGGGATCCGAGGCGCGGGCAAGGCGTGAAAGCACTCCGGGCAATGGGACGTCGACATGCCGCAAGCCTACGGCCGGAGCAGGGGAAGGACCTACGGCGCCGGCGACTAATGCGAAAGCCCCTATCCTTAGCTTCCTTGGTGAGGGTGGGGCCGTTCGTGCGTCCGCACGGAATCGATGGCACCAGGATGGAGAGGTAGTCTGAGCACGATCACATACAGAATGGGGCACTCCATGGACAACCGGACACTCGAGATTTACCTGAGGGAGGTAGTGCACCAAGTCGAGGGAGCAGTGGTTGCTTCCGGCTTGCTCAAGCAGGCCCTCGAGGCGAAAGACATCGGGACGACGTTGGGATTCTCACAGAACTTCATGGCAACCGCCGCGAGCCTGTCCAAGTTGCTCTGGACGAATCCATCCCCCGTTAAACCAGTGTGGCTGGACATCGATGACGAAGACTACGAGGCGTACTGCAAGCACGCGGCTACTCGCTCCAAAAGCCTCCGGAAAGTCCTCAAGGTCACGGACTCGTCCCCTTTGAAGAGCAGAAAAGTTCGAAACTCGCTGGAACACTTCGACGAGAGGCTGGATGCCCATACGTTCGCAGGCAAACCCATCGTCGACCGCAATTGGGGTCCGCTGCACATGATGCCGTTCAAACGCGAGGACATCCTCCGGCATTTCGACCCACAGACCCTGACGCTCACCGTTCTATCCGAGTCAGTATCTTTCCCGGATCTCATTGCCGAGATGAGCCGCGTCGGCGCACGCGCCCAAACACTGCTGAATAATGACCGTCGGTAGGAAGAACGGCAGCTGATCATGCCATTCGGTGGTGCCGCGCATACGATGGCGCAATGGCATCCTTCACCCTCGACGGTGTGACGTATGAGTACCTCATGCCTGACCTGGACCACAGCCCGGACGACACCCACTCGTGGACGTACGGCCAGTACCCGAAGATCGTGGCGTCAGTCCTTTTGGCCGACGGCGGAACCGTCGACGTATACGCCCAGGCAGACCGCTGGAACCCCTCACAGATCCTCGTGTCCTGGCAGGACGACGACTACCGCCCACATTGGGCATGGATCCCCGCGGGGAACGTCCGCAGGGTCACCGACTCGGAGTGGGACATCGAGGAATACAGGCGATGCCCCGAGCACCTCCGCGGCATTCGGTGGGGGAGTAGGCCCCCCGGATTCCTGCCTGCCTGAGCTTCGATTTGGTGGCCTATTTGGTGGCCTATCCGCAAAATGACCACCAACATATGCGCACCACCCCACACCAAGAACCCCCCGGGATCCTGCGGTTTTCACATCACCCCACACCACCCCACGCGCCCGTTGTCCGGACTTAAAATCCGCGTGTTGTGGGTTCGAGTCCCACCTGGGGCACACTGGCGCTTCGGCACTCGGCCGCGCCCTCCGAACACCCCGGATCCCGGCCCTGGTTTCCTCTATGCAACGAGTGTTATAAGGATGTGACCCTAGTCACTTATGTTCGGGCCAATTTTGCATTAGCTTGAAGTTAAATCAGGAACACCTGATCTTTCGCATCAAAGGCCGTTCGCACCTTTAGATCGAGGAGATTCATAAATGACTTCACTCCCCCAGGTGGCGCCCCGCATCGCTAAGCTCACAGCGCTTAGCATCGGCGTCGCCCTTCTGGCTACGGCTTGTGGTGGCTCGTCCACCCCGACGTCGACAGGATCCGCCACCGCCAAGGCCGCAGGCATTGCCTGCCCGGCCCCGAGTGCGACCGGCAGCGCCACCACTGCCGCCGGCGCCGGCGGTTCAGTGCCAGCTTCCCCCGAGACCACCGAAACCGCGCTGAAGATCGGCTCGCTGCTGCCGACCACCGGTTCCCTGGCGTTCCTCGGCCCGCCCGAGATCGCAGGTGTCAACCTTGGCATCAAGGAAATCAATGACTCCGGCGGCGTGCTCGGCAAGCCTGTCGAGGTCACCCACCGCGACTCCGGTGACACGAAGACCGACATCGCCACCCAGTCCACCACCGCCCTGCTGGGCCAGGGTGTCGGCGCAATCGTCGGTGCGGCTTCCTCCGGTGTTTCCAAGACCGTGATCAACCAGATCACCGGTGCCGGCGTCGTCCAGTTCTCCCCGGCCAACACCTCGCCGGACTTCACCACGTGGGACGACAAGGGCCTCTACTGGCGCACCGCCCCCTCGGACGTGCTCCAGGGCAAGGTCCTCGGCAACTACATGGCTACCTGTGGGGCACAGACCGTTGGCATGATCGTCTTGAACGACGCTTACGGTACGGGCCTCGCCAAGAACGTGAAGGCAGCGTTCGAGGCAGCCGGCGGCAAGGTTGTCGCTGAGGAACTCTTCAACGAAGGCGATTCCCAGTTCAGCAGCCAGGTCGACAAGGTCATCGCGGCCAAGCCGGACGCGATTGCCCTGATCACCTTTGACCAGGCCAAGAGCATTGTTCCGCTGATGACGGGCAAGGGCATCAAGCCCACCCAGATGTTCCTTGTGGACGGCAACATGTCCGACTACAGCAAGGACTTCCAGGCAGGCACCCTGAAGGGCGCCCAGGGCACCATCCCTGGCACGTTCGCCAAGGATGACTTCAAGAAGAAGCTCCTGGCCATCGACCCGGCGCTGAAGGACTACAGCTACGCAGGCGAGTCCTACGATGCCGTGAACCTGATCGCACTGGCCTCCGAGGCCGCCAAGAGCACCAAGGGCACGGACATCGCCAAGCAGCTCAAGGCCGTCTCTGAAACCGGCGAGAAGTGCAACGACTTCCCGTCCTGCATCACCCTGCTCCGCAACGGCAAGGACATCGACTACGACGGCCAGTCCGGCCCCGTAACGTTCTCCGACGCCGGGGACCCGACGGAAGCCTACATCGGCATCTACGAGTTCCAGGATGACAACACCTACAAGCCGGCCAAGGAAGAATTCGGCAAGCTGTAAGCCGCTTCCCACCGACTAACAAGAGACCCCCGTCCGGTTCGGACGGGGGTCTTTTGCGTGCGGGGGAGGGGCACAGTACGGAGGGGCGTCACGCACAGCAGGCTTTGGGCGTGCCGAGGACCGTCCGACGCCGGAATTCCGGCTGCGCCCGCAGGGTGCCCGCCCATAACTCCGCGCCGCGTGACGCCGTCGCTGTTCTACCGGGGCGGCCGGTGGGACAAGCGCTGAGGGCGACGGAGGCAGGCGCCGACCAAGCCGCTGCGCAGACGCCCGGAGACGCTGCAGGGGCCCCCCGGAGTGCCCCAACGCTACGCCAGGCACGCAAAAGGGCCGCCACCGGCTGGTGACGGCCCTCCTGGGAGCTGCTGCCCGAAACGCTAGTCGACGGTGTCGGCCAGGGTGCCCAGATACAGCTGGATGACCTTGGGATCCTTCATGAGCTCCCGCCCGGTGCCTGTGTAAGCGTCCTTGCCCTGGTCAAGGACATAGCCGCGGTCACAGATCTGCAGGCAGCGGCGCGCGTTCTGCTCCACCATGATCACGGAGACGCCGGCCCGGTTGATCTCGTGGACCCGGAGGAAGGTCTCATCCTGCTTGACAGGGGAGAGGCCTGCGGAGGGCTCATCGAGCAGGAGCACGGCCGGGTCCATCATCAGGGCCCGTCCCATGGCGACCATCTGGCGTTCGCCGCCGGAGAGCGAGCCGGCCCGCTGGGCGCGCCGCTTGCCGAGCTCCGGGAACAGGCCGGTGACGAAGTCGAACCGTTCGGCGAAGTCCTTGGGCCGCTGGAACATGCCCATCTGCAGGTTTTCCTCGATGGTCAGGGCGGCGAACACGTTGTTGTTCTGCGGAACGAAGCCGACACCCCTGCTGACCAGCTTGTTGGCCTTCAGCCCGGTGATGTCCTGGCCCCGGACCACAACCGAACCCGAGTGCACCTTGACCAGGCCGAACATCGCCTTGAGCAGCGTTGACTTACCGGCGCCGTTGGGGCCGATGATGCCGATCAGCTCGCCCTTGCGGGCCTCGATGCTGCAGCCGTTGAGGATGTTGACGCCGGGAAGGTAGCCGGCCACCAGATTGGTGACCTTGACGACCGAATCCTCGTCATGGATGGGCTTGACGGCGGCTGCCGCGCTGGTGGCGCTCATTCTGTGTCCTTCTCTGTGCGGGTCGGCTCATCGGCGCTGCGCCTGCCGCGGGCCGGACCGTTGCTGTCCGGGACCGCGGGCGAATCCGTTTCACCGGCGACGACGTCGAGCGAGATGATGCCGGCGTTCTCGGTGCCGACAATGGACTCCTCGTCGGCTACGAGCTCGGCGGCGAGCTCCTTGATGCCTTCCGAGTCACCGAGATCGACGTCGTGGTGGGCGCCCAGGTAGGCGTCAATCACGGCCGGGTTCTTCATGACGTCGGCCGGCGGGCCTTCGGCCACGATCTTGCCCTCGGCCATCACCACGACCCAGTCGGCGATATGCCGGACCATGTGCATGTCGTGCTCAACAAACAACACGGTCATGCCCTCGGCCTTGAGGTTCTTGATGTGGTCAAGGAGGGACTGGGTCAGCGCCGGGTTGACGCCTGCCATCGGCTCGTCGAGCATGACCAGCTTGGGCTTCACCATCAGGGACCGCGCCATTTCCAGCAGCTTCCGCTGGCCGCCGGAGAGGGACGCTGCGTAGTCGTCCTTCTTGGCATCCAGCTTGAACTTCTCGAGCAGCACGTCGGCCTCGGCCGTGATCTCTTTCTCGCGGCCGCCCCAGATGCCCTTGAACAGGGCCTTGGACAGCCGCTCACCGGACTGCCGGGAAGCACCCAGCCGCATGTTTTCCATGACGGTGAGCTTGCCCATGACCTTGGTCAGCTGGAAGGTGCGGACCATTCCCATGCGGGCCACTTTGTACGAGGAAACGCCGGCAATGCTCTGGCCCTCGAACTGCCACTTGCCCGAATTGGGCGTGTCGAAGCCCGTCAGCAGGTTGAACAGCGTGGTCTTGCCGGCACCGTTCGGGCCGATCAGCGCTGTGATCTTGTGCCGCGGGATCTCCAGGTACTCGACGTCGACGGCGTTAATGCCGCCGAAGGTGCGGGTGACATTTTCCGCCACCACGATCGGATCGCGCTTCTTGCAGCCGGGAGCAGTGTCCCCCGCGGCAATCGGACGCGTGTCCGTCATGTAGTCAATTTGTTCCGAGTTCTCCGACGGACGGGGTTCTTCGCTCTGCGTGCTCATGCGAACGCCAGCTCCTTCTTGTTACCGAAGACGCCCTGGGGCCTGAAGATCATCAACAGCATCAGTGCGACACCCACAAGGATGTAACGCAGCTGGCCGGCCTGGACTGTGTTCAGCCAGGTGACGGCGCCGGATTCGATCAGGCCGTACAGGATGCCCTGCGTGAGGGACAGCACCACCCAGAAGATCATCGCGCCGACGACGGGTCCCAGCACCGTGCCGAGGCCGCCTAGCAGCAGGCAGGTGTAGAGGAAGAACGTCAGTTCCGTGCCGTAGTTGGCCGGCTGGACCGCGCCGCGGGGGAGCGTAAAGATCATGCCCGCCAGGGCGCCGAGCACGCCACCGATGATGAGGGCCTGCATCTTGTACGCGTACACGTTCTTGCCGAGGGACCGGACCGCGTTTTCGTCCTCACGGATGCCCTTGAGCACGCGGCCCCACGGGCTCCTCATCAGCAGCCACACCAGGGTGCAGCAGATGATGACGAGGCCCCAGCCGACGACGCGGATGAAGAAGTCCCGGTTGTTCATGCCCAGGTAAGAGCCTTCCGGGAACGGGTTCATGCCGTAGAACCCGCCTTCGAAGGCGGCCAGGCCGTTGGCCGAACCCGTCACGGCGGTCAGCTGGTTGGTCGTGACGATGTAGCGGACGATTTCCGCGGCCGCGATCGTGACGATTGCCAGGTAGTCCGCGCGCAACCGCAGAGTGGGTATGCCCAGGAGCATCGCGAAGATGGCCGAGCAGATCACGGCGATGAGCAGGCCGACGAAGAACGGCACGCCGAATGTAAGGGTGGAGACGGCGAAGCCGTAGGCTCCCACCGCCATGAAGCCGGCCTGGCCGAAGTTGAGCAGGCCGGCGTAACCGAAGTGAACCGCGAGGCCGAGGGCGGCGAGCGCGTACGCCGCCGTCGTCGGGCTGAACAGTTCACCGGCAGCGCTTGAAAGTATGAATCCGAAGTCCATGGCTGTCTCCTAACCCACGCGCTCGCGACGGCCCAAGATGCCCTGAGGCCGGAACAAGAGGACAACAATCATGATGAACAGTGCTCCCACGTATTTGAGGTCGGCGGCGAGGCCGAACACGGTGGTCAGCTCTACGAAGATGCCGACGATGATGGAACCGATCAGGGCGCCGAAGACCGTGCCGAGACCGCCCAGGGTCACACCGGCGAAGATGAGCAGCAGGATCTGCGAGCCCATGTCGAAGGTGACGCCGGGCCGGTAGTAGGCCCAGAGGATGCCGCCGAGGGAAGCCAACATGCCGCCGGCCACCCAGACGATCCGGATGACGTTGTCGACGTCGATGCCGGAGGCCGCCGCCAGGGCAGGGTTGTCGGCCACCGCGCGGGTGGCCTTGCCGAGCCGGGTCTTCAGCAGGATGATGCCGATCACTGCGATGACGACGGCACTGATGACGAGCGACCACAGGTTGTTGGGGGAAATGGAGACCGGGCCGATCTGGATTTCCGCGCTCTGGGCGTAGGGCAGCTGCTGCGTGGCTCCGCCGAAGTAGAACTGAATCACGTAGCGGACGGCCAACGCGAGGCCGATGCTGACGATCATCATCGGGACCAGGCCGGTGCCGCGGCGCCGCAGCGGCTTCCACAGGCCTGCGTCCTGGACGTAGCCGAATAGTCCGCCGCCGAGCAGAGCGAGCAGGATGGCCAGCCAGAACGGGAGATTCATGGCGTTGAAGGCAAAGACGAGGACGGCGCCGAGGGTGACCATTTCGCCATGTGCGAAGTTGGTCAGGCCGGTGGTGCCGAAGATCAGCGACAAGCCCACGGACGCGAGGGCCAGCAGCAGCCCGAAGCTGAGTCCGGCCACGAGGCGGTTCAGGAGGTTCTGGCCGAAGTCTTGCTGTTGGACGACGATGCCTTGGCCAAATGCGAAGATCACCGAGAGGTTGGAGGTCTGGCTGAAGGTGACCTTGCGGGGGTTTTCCTGGCCGTCGGCGAGCTTGATGCCCTCCGGCAGTGTGGATTCGTCCAGCTCGACCTCGTAGGTTCCCTGGGTGGGGACACCGATGGTCCATTGGCCGTTGGGACCCGACTTTGTGGATCCCGTGAAGTCACCGCTCTTGGCGGTGATGGTCACGTCGGCGATCGGGGCGCGGTCGTCGCCGCGAAGGAAACCGCTGATGCTGTTTTGGAACTGCGTTGCCGACGGTGATGGTGTCGGTGAGGGAATCGTGGCCTGCGATGCGGGTGCGACGATGAGCAGTAGCGCTGCTACGGCGGCGAATACGGCCCCCACAGCTTTCAGCAGTCTGCCGCGCCGTCTCTGCGACAGGCCTCTCGGTGTGCTTCTCAAATTGAAAACCTCCACATGGGGGTGGTACGGGTTGCGCCTTTGCAACCGCTGCGAACGGTCAGGGGACGAGGGGTGGTGCGTGGTGCAATGCAGATAGACAGAAAACGGTAGAGCTTGTGATGTTCGTCACCCTGTGTGGCCCATGTTACAGCGCGAGCAGGCCGTTAAATGCCGCCGCGAGCAGCGAGAACGTCGCGATCGGATAACAACCGTGAAGCCCCGCGCGCACCATGGTTTACCCGGGCTAAAGAAAACTTTTGTTGATTCCGAATATTCCTAAACAGTCGGACTCCGCCGCACCCTCGGGCCGGGAAAACAGGGAGGGCGAGGTCACGGTTGGGTTGCGTCCGGGGCCCCGCGGGAACTATCCCTGCCCGTCAGGCGTGGAAATTGGTAGCGTGAGTTGTAAAGCATGCATTAGCGGCTCACCGCCGGTTCATCATTCACCCCCTTTATTTGGAGGACACCCGCAATGGCACTTGGCGGAAACCCAGTCTTCAACGGAAAGAACTTCCGTGGAGCAACCCAGGCACCGCCTGCCCCGCAGGCTTACGGACAAGGCGCTTACGGCCAGAACGCCTACGGCCAGGCGCCGGGCCGGGCCCCGGGCCAGGTCATGGGCGGGGGCTGGAACGCTGCCCAGCAGGGCATGACCCAGGACCAGCTCCAGGACATGTACAACCGGCCCGCCGCCGGTCCTGCCGACACCGGCCGGATGACCTTCGACGACGTCATCATGAAGACCGCGGCCTGCCTTGGCGCCGTGGTCGCAGGTGCCGCCGTCACTCTCGTGGTGGCAGAGGGCCTGGCCTACATGCTGATGATCGTCGGTGCGCTGGGCGGATTCGTGCTGGCGCTCGTCAACACCTTCAAGAAGCAGCCCTCGCCGGCGCTCATCCTGGCTTACGCCGCGCTTGAGGGTCTTTTCCTCGGCGGCCTCACGCGGATCCTCGACGGCATGTACCCCGGCGTCGGCCTGCAGGCCGTCATCGGCACACTGTCCGTCTTTGCCGTGACCCTCGTGCTGTTCAAGAGCGGCAAGGTCCGGGCCACCCCGAAGGCCATGCGGTTCTTCATGATCGCCATGATCGGCTACGCCGTCTTCGCCCTCATCAACATGGTCATGATGTGGACCGGCGCTGTCCAGGAACCGTTCGGCATGCGGACCAGCTTTGAGATCTTCGGCATCCCGCTGGGCGTCTTCATCGGCGTGCTGGCGATCGGCCTGGCCGCGTTCTCGCTGATCATGGACTTCACCAGCATTGAAGCCGGTGTCCGCAGCGGCGCCCCGCAGCGCTTCTCCTGGACCGCCGCCTTCGGCCTCACGGTCACCCTGGTGTGGCTCTACGTGGAGATCATCCGCCTGCTGGCGATCCTCCGCGGCGACGAGTAACAACCGCCCGGACCCCGGACAACGAAGAGGGGGAGCCCCGCCTGATGGCGGGCTCCCCTTTTCTGCGCCCTTTCCATGGCCAGCCTGGGGCTCAGATCAGCCGCTCCAGAACGACGGCCATACCCTGCCCCCCGCCGACGCACAGCGTGGCCAGGCCCAGGTGCGCGTCGCGTTCCCGGAGCCCGTTCAGCAGGGTGGTGGTCATGCGCGCGCCGGTCATGCCGAACGGGTGCCCCAGTGCGATGGCGCCGCCGTGGACGTTGAGTTTGTCGTGGTCGATTCCGAGCTCCTTGGCGCTCGCCACGACCTGGACCGCGAACGCTTCGTTGAGTTCCACCAGGTCGATGTCCCCGATGCCCAGCCCCGCGAGCTTCAGCGCCCGCCTGCTGGCCTCGACCGGGCCCATGCCCATCAGCTCGGGGGAAAGCGCGCTGACACCGGTGGACACGATCCGGGCGAGCGGCTCGAGCCCGAGTTCGCGGGCCCGGGTGTCGCTCATGACCACGAGGGCGGCGGCGCCGTCGTTGAGCGGGCAGGCATTGCCGGCAGTGACAGTTCCTTCGGTGCGGAAGACCGGCTGCAGGGCGCTGACGGATTCGATCGTGACGCCGGCCCGGGGCGAATCGTCGGCGTCGACCACGACGCCGTCCTTGCGCGTGTACGGGGTGATTTCGCGGGCGTAGAAGCCCGCGGTGATGGCCGTTTCGGCGCGGTTCTGGCTGAGCACGGCCCAGGCGTCCTGATCGGCCCGGCTGATGCCGTAGCTTGTGGCGACATTCTCGGCGGTCTGGCCCATGGCGATGTAGATGTCCGGCATCCGCCCGCCCAGCCGGGGGTCAGTCCACGGCGTGTTGGAGGCGGCCCGCGACACCGTGCGCTGCCGTGCGGCGTCGAACAGCGGGTTGTGCGTGCTGGCGTCAGTCTCACCGGCCCCGGCCCAGTCCCGGTACCGGGACACCGCCTCGACGCCCGCCGCGACAAACGCCTGGCCCTCGCCGGCCTTGATGGCGTGGAAGGCCATCCGGAGGGTCTGCAAACTGGAGGCGCAGAAACGGTTGACGGTGACGGCCGGGACGTTGTCCAGGCCCGCCAGGATGGAGACCACCCGGGCCATGTTGGAGCCTGCCTCGCCGCTCGGTTCGGCGCAGCCCAGGTACAGGTCGTCCAGGCCCCCGCCGCCCGCGTCCGCGGCGTCGAAGGCGGGAATCCTGGCCAGCGCCGCCGTCACCATGGCGGCGGCGAGGTCGTCGGGCCGCTCGTCTTTCAGCGAGCCTTTGAAGGCGCGTCCGATGGGGCTTCTGGCAGCGGAAACAATGACTGCTTCTGACATGCGCCCAGCCTACGCTCCGGTCAGGCCAGGCGCATGGCCCCGGCCGCGGGACGGACGCTGAAGATGTCCGGTGCCGTGTATCCGGCTTGCGCAAAGGACCGTTCGACGGCGGCCCGCACCCCGCGCACCGCACCCACCGGAGTGAGCGCAATCGCCGAGCCGCCGAAGCCGCCTCCGGTCATCCGGGCGCCGAGGGCGCCGGCCGAGCGCGCAGCGTCCACCGCGAGGTCCAGCTCGGCACAGGAGATCTCGAAGTCATCCCGCATTGAGGCATGGGAGGCATCCAGCAAGTGACCGATCGCCTGGGGCCCGGCGCTGCCGAGCAGCTCGACGGTCTGCAGCACCCGGTCGTTTTCGGTGACTACGTGGCGAACCCGGCGGAACGTCTCGTCGTCCAGGAGTCCGCCGGCCTCGGCAAGGTCGTCCAGCCCCACATCGCGCAACGACTTCACGCCGAGGACTTCGGACCCGAGTTCGCAGGACGAGCGCCGGGCGGCGTAACCCCCGCCGGCGTGGGAATGCGAAACCTTCGTGTCGATCACCAGCATCTCCAGGCCGGCGCGGGCGGCGCCGAACGGCACGAGGCGGATGCTCTGGTCCCGGCAGTCCAGGAAGACGGCATGACCGGCCGCGCCACGCAGTGAGGCGGATTGGTCCATGATGCCCGTCGGCGCGCCGACGAAATCGTTCTCGGCACGCTGGGTAGCCAGCACCATGTCCTGGACCCCCAGCCCGGCGCCGGTGAGTTCGTTCAGCGCCGTAATGACGGCGCACTCAATGGCATGGGAAGAGGACAGTCCGGCGCCCCTGGGCACATCCGAGTCCAGGAGCACGTCCATGCCGGTGACGGGGAGCCCGCGCTGCTGCAGCGCCCACAGCACGCCGAGCGGGTACTTCGTCCAGCCGCGTGCCGTGGCACGGTTCAGGGCGCCGGCGTCCGCCGTCGTCAGTCCCTGGTTGCCGAACGTGGACAGCAGCCGGACTGTCGAGTCGGGCCGGATCCGGACCGCCACGCGGGCCGTCCGGTCAATCGCGAACGGCAGCACGAAGCCCTCGTTGTAATCGGTGTGCTCGCCGATCAGATTGACGCGGCCGGGAGCCTGCCAGACGCCGTCGGGGGCCGCGCCGAAAGTGCTCCGGAACGTGGCGGCGAGTTCATCGATGCCCGGCGGCGGGGTCATGGCTGTGCGGATATCGTGGTGCGGCTCATGGGTCCAAGGTATACGGATTGCCGGGCCGGTCTGTACGGTGGTGCGCATGGATCAGATGACCCCCATTCCCCACAACGCATCCGCGGCAGGAGACGGAGCAACGCGGCGCTATGCCTCGGGCCGCCAATACGAGCTGCGGCGCGGCGACGCCCTCGCCGTCGTGACCGAACTGGCCGCCGGCCTCCGGCTGTACAGCCGCGGCGGCACCCAGCTGACCGAGAGCTACGGCGATGCGGAGATCCCGCCCGGGGCCACCGGGATCACCCTGGCACCCTGGGCCAACCGGGTGGAAGACGGGCTCTGGTACCTGAGCGGCAAGAAACAGCAGCTCGACATCACCGAGGTGTCGCGCAACAACGCCAGCCACGGCCTGCTGCGCAACAGCTCCTACGGACTTGTGGATGAATCGGAATTCTCGGTCACGCTCGAAGCTGCGGTCTTCCCCCAGCACGGCTATCCCTTCCTGCTGCGCCACCGCGTCCGCTACGAACTCGCCGAGGACCTGGGGCTCGTGGTCCGGCAGTCCCTCATCAACGATTCGCAGGAGCCCGCGCCCTTTGTCCTCGGCGCCCACCCCTACCTGCGGCTGGGGGAGCTGCCCAGCGAGGAGCTCACCGTGACCGTCGGCGGCGGCACCCGGCTCGTGACGGACGACCGGGGCATTCCGCGCGGCACCGAGCCGGTCAGCGGGGACTTTGACCTGCGCGGCGGCCGGTCCGTCGCCGGGCTGGATATCGACTCCGCCTACACCGACCTGGAGTACGACGGCGGCATCGCCCGGCACACGCTGCATGCCGCCGACGGCCGCAGCGTGAGCCTCTGGCAGGACACGAACTGCGGCTACGTCCACGTCTTCGTGACGACGAAGTTCCCGGGACGGGCCAAGGCGGTGGCGATCGAACCGATGACCGGGCCCGCCAACGCCTTCAACAGCGGCGACGGCCTCAGCTGGCTCGCGCCGGGGGAGGAGTCCGCCATGACCTGGGGCATCAGCGCGACGCTGGCGCCCTGAGCCGGTCCTGCGTTTCCCATCCGGCGGCTGCTGGGGAATCATGGGGCTATGACGCCAGTTGACGCCGCTGCACCACACAACGAATCCGTTCCCGCCCGACCGGCCGCGCCCCTGCGGGTCCTGACGGACCGGGAGCTGGACCAGGACATCCCCTACGGCATCCGGATCGCGGCGGCGTGGTCCTGGCGGCTGGGGCTGATCCTGTTGTTCACCGCTGCCCTCATCTGGTTGCTCAGCCACATCAGCTTCCTCATCATCCCGGTCATGGTGGCCGCACTGCTGGCCGGACTGCTCAGCCCGGTCACCCGATGGCTGACGCGGCACAGCGTCCCCAAGGGCCTCGCGGTGGCTATCACCGTCCTGGGCTTCCTCGGGATCATCGCCGGCGCACTTGCCCTCGTGGGACGGCAGCTGGCATCCGGCTTGGCCGAGCTGTGGAGCGAGGCGCTCGCCGGAATCCAGCAGATCCAGGGCTGGCTCTCCGAGGGACCCCTGCACCTGTCCGCCGCCCAGATCGATGAGTACCTCAAAGAAGGCGCCGACGCGCTGCAGAACAACAGCAGCAGCATCGTCAGCGGCGCCCTGTCCTTCGGAAGCACCGCTGGCCATTTTGCCGCGGGCCTGGTCCTGGCCCTTTTTGTGCTGATCTTCTTCCTGCTCGAGGGCGACCGGATCTGGGCCTTCCTGGTCCGGCTGCTGCCCCGTAAAGCCCGCGCCGCGGCGG
The DNA here is from genome assembly GCF_040547005.1 of Arthrobacter sp. UYCu712. Lineage (NCBI taxonomy): Bacteria > Bacillati > Actinomycetota > Actinomycetes > Micrococcales > Micrococcaceae > Arthrobacter > Arthrobacter sp. UYCu712. The sequence goes on along the minus strand of NZ_JBEPOZ010000005.1, from coordinate 113,050 downwards.
ACGGCGCCGGCCGCCGGGGCTGGACATCGATGGTCAGCTACGCGCGGATCCAGATGTTCGTGGCCTTCGTGGACGCCGTCGGCATCGGCGTCGGTGCCGCCATCATCGGAGTGCCGCTCGCCATGCCGCTCGGCGTCCTGGTCTTCCTCGGCTCGTTCATCCCCATCGTCGGCGCGCTCGTCACCGGTGCCGTCGCCGTCCTGCTGGCGCTCGTCGCCAACGGGCCCGTCAACGCGCTGGTCATGCTCGGGATCGTGCTGCTGGTCCAGCAGCTGGAGAGCCACATCCTGCAGCCGCTCGTGATGGGCAAGGCCGTTTCCCTGCATCCCGTGTCCGTGATCCTGTCCGTGGCGGCCGGCTCCTACCTCGCCGGGATCCCCGGGGCCCTGTTCTCCGTGCCAATCCTGGCCGTAGCAAACTCGTCGATTCGCTACATTGCAGGCAGAACGTGGGAACATGATGAGGTGCTTGCAGCCGCGGGTCAGCAGGGCGTCCTCGCCCCTGCCGGGCCCGGCGACGACGGCACTATCAAAGACGTCCACCTGCCAGGTAAACTCCCCGGCCACCGGGAGGGCGCCGCACACCATCACGGTGACCCGGGCAGCGAAGCAGGCCGGGGCACCGGAGCCTGATCCGAAGAAGGAGACTCGTTCGTGATTACCCTTGAGAGCCTGCCCGTCAAGCTGGACAATGTCCTGGAGGCGCAGAAGCTGCTCGACGGGATTATTACCCGGACGCCGGTCGAATCGTCCCGGGCCCTCGGCGCCCTGGCCGGCGGCGAGGTGTTCCTCAAGTGCGAGAACCTGCAGCGCGCCGGTTCCTTCAAGGTCCGCGGCGCCTACGTGCGCATGGCCAAGCTCTCCCCGGACGAGAAGAAGCGCGGCGTCGTCGCCGCCTCGGCCGGCAACCACGCCCAGGGCGTGGCCGTCGCGGCCAAGAGCCTCGGCATCAAGGCCCGCATCTACATGCCCCTCGGTGTGGCGCTGCCCAAGCTCGCCGCCACCCGCAGCCACGGCGCCGAGGTGGTGCTCCACGGCCACAACGTCGATGAGGCGCTGGCCGAAGCGAAGCGCTACGCCGACGAATCAGGCGCCGTCTTTGTGCACCCGTTCGACGACGTCGACGTCGTCGCCGGCCAGGGCACGGTCGGCCTCGAGATCCTGGAGCAGGTCCCGCACGTCGACACCATCCTGATGGGCGTCGGCGGCGGCGGGCTCCTTGCCGGGGTTGCCGTGGCGGTCAAGGCCCGTGCGAAGGAACTCGGCCGCGACATCCGCATCATCGGGGTCCAGGCCGAAAACGCCGCCGCCTACCCGCCCTCGCTGGCCGCCGACGCCCTCGTGCCGCTCAAGCGTGTCTCCACGATGGCCGACGGCATCGCCGTGGGGCGCCCCGGACAGCTGCCCTTCAGCATCATCCGCGAACTCGTGGACGACGTCGTCACCGTCAGCGAGGACGCACTGGCCCGGGCGCTGATCTTCCTGCTGGAACGCGCCAAAATGGTCGTTGAACCGGCCGGCGCCGTCGGCGTCGCTGCACTCATGGAAGGCAAGATCGAGAACCCGGGAACGGTCGCGGTGGTCCTCTCCGGCGGCAACATCGACCCCATGCTGATGCTCAAAGTCATCCAGCGCGGCCTCTCCGCCGCGGGCCGGTACATGACCGTGCGGATGATGCTGGACGACCGCCCCGGCTCGCTGGCCACGATCGCCCGCATCATCGCCGAGAACGACGCCAACGTGACCGGGCTGGACCACACCCGGGTGGGCGGCTCGATCAGCATGGGCGACGTCTCCATCACGGTGAACCTGGAAACCAAGGGCCACGAACACTGCGGACAGGTCCTGGCCGCCCTACGTGCAGAGGGTTTCCAGCCGATCGTGGTGCACTAGTGCCATGACCCTCGACTCATCGCGGAACGGACGGCCCCGCGCCGTCGGGACCACGGCGGAGCGGGCCCGCAAGGGACTGCTCGTGGTGGGATCCTTCGTGCTGGTGCTCTACGTTATCGAGATCATCAACACCCTGCTGCTGCATTCCCTGAACCGCACCTTCGGGCTGCGTCCGCGCAGCCTGGAAGGGATCCTGGACATCCTGACGTTCCCGCTCCTGCACGCCAACCTGACGCACCTGATCTCCAACACCCTGCCGCTGATCATCTTCGGATTCCTGGTGTTCCTCTCCGGGATGAGGGTCTTCGTCACGGCCCTGGCGGCGAGCTGGCTGGGGTCCGGGATCGTCGTGTGGCTGATCGGCGGATTCAACGTGACGGTGGGCGCGTCCGGGGTGGTCTTCGGCCTCTTCGCGTTCCTGCTGGTCCGGGGCTTCTTCAACCGCAACTGGTGGCAGATCCTGCTGTCCGTGGTGCTCTTCATGGCCTACGGCGGCATCCTGTTCGGCATCCTCCCCACCGTGGCCGGCTACGTCTCGTGGCAGGCGCACCTCGGCGGCGCGATCGGCGGCGTCGCGGCCGCGCTGCTGCTGAGCACGCGGCGCGCACAGGCACCGGGCGCAGGGCGGTAAAAACCGGCGGTATGACCGGCTGCCACGCACGCCCCGCCAGGACGAAAAAAGACGCCGGCCTCCCCGCGAAGGGGAAGCCGGCGTCATTCGTTCCGTCCGGGAACGTGCTGTGTGGCGCGGTGTCAGCCGGCGTACGGCTTGGCGGACATAATCTCCACCGTGATGTCCTTGCCGTTCGGGGCGGTGTAGCTGAGCTTGTCGCCCTCCTTGTGGCCGACGATCGCGGCACCTAGCGGGGACTTCTCGCTGAAGACGTTGAGATCGGAATCGCCGGCGATCTCGCGGGAGCCGAGCAGGAAGGTCTCCTCGTCGCCAGCGATCTTCGCGACAACAATCATTCCGGGCTCCACGATGCCGTCGTCAGCCGGCGATTCGCCGACGTGGGCGTCCCGCAGGAGGGCGGTGAGCTGGCGGATGCGGGCCTCGATCTTGCCCTGCTCCTCCTTGGCAGCGTGGTATCCGCCGTTCTCCTTGAGGTCGCCTTCCTGCCGGGCAGCTTCGATCTTCTGAACGATTTCCGCCCGGCCGGGGCCGGAGAGGTGGTCCAGCTCTGCCTTCAGGCGGTCAAAAGCTTCCTGGGTGAGCCAAGCTGCCGTTGCGCTGTTGGGGGTAGACACGGACTTCTCCTTTTTGTGGTCAAACAAGCAAAGACCCCGCCACGGTGGCCACTTATGGAACTCAGTAACCAGCTCAGCGGGGGAAAGGGTATTGATCCATTGTAGTCAATCCTGTGGATAAACCAAAGAACACAGCGGTGTGGATCACACCGTGTTACAGCCGGCCTGCCGGCTGCCGGACTATTTGGCGGCGTCGGGAATCCAGCAGCTGTCGACGACGCCGGAAACCGCCTGGGATTCCGTGCGGACGAGCGCCCGGTGCACGGTGGTGCGCCCGCCGTCGGTGCCGGCGTCGGCGGCGTTAGGCCCGACGTCGACCACCTTCCAGCCGACCACCGCGAACTTGGAGTCCAGCGCCTTGACGGCGCACCTGGCGTCCGTGGCGGGGTCCTTGGTGACCTGGAAATCGATCTCGGCGAGGGTGGCGTCCGGGGTGCTGTAGCCGATGTCCTTGAACGTCACCGACGCGGTGGCGGACGACGTCGAGATCCAGGCCATGAACCCGATCCCCAGCGCGAGGGCCGCAATCAGGATGTAGCGTTTGGTCCTGCCGGTCAGCGCGCGCTTTTGGCTGCCGTATCGATTGGCTAGGCTGGTAGATGCCGGCGCGGGCACGGCAGGCTGATCCTCGGAAGTCACCAGTCCAGTTTAGTGTGGATCGGGGCGGGGAAAATCCGCGCCGACGATCCGGACCTTGTGCCCGGCAAGCGACCCGTATCCCGATCATCAGTAGAAAAAGAGGAGCCGTCCCACGATGACAGCGTCCCCCAGCCCGTCAGCGCCGCTTCGACTGCTGGCTGTCCATGCTCATCCCGACGACGAATCCAGCAAGGGCGCAGCCACGATGGCCATGTACGCGGCGGCCGGCATCGACGTCCTCGTGGCGACCTGCACCGACGGCTCCCGCGGTGACATCCAGAACCCCGCCATGGAGGGCGAACCGCACCCCAAGCGCGACATGGCCGGTGCCCGCCGGCTCGAAATGAACAAAGCGGCCGAGGTCCTCGGTGTCCGGCAACGCTGGCTGGGCTTCGTCGATTCCGGGCTGCCGGAAGGCGACCCGCTGCCGCCCCTGCCGAAGGGTTCCTTCGCCACGCAGACGCTGGAACGGGCGTCCGCCCCGCTGGTGCGCCTGGTCCGTGAGTTCAAGCCACAGGTCATCCTCAGCTACGACGAGAACGGCGGCTATCCGCACCCGGACCACATCATGGCGCACCGGGTTGCCGTCGAGGCGTTCGAGGCCGCCGGCGATCCGGCCCGCTATCCGGGAACCGGCGAGGCCTGGGCGCCCAGCAAGCTCTACTACGACCGCGCCTTCAGCCCAGAACGATTCCGTGCCCTGCACTTCGCGCTGGAGGAGTCCGGACTGCAGTCCCCATACGCGGAGCGGATCGCGGCCTGGCTTGAGGCCGACGCGGAAGGCCACACGCCGCCCGCACCGACCCACCCCACGACCACCCAGATCGAGTGCGGGGACTTCTTCGAGGCGCGGGATGACGCCTTGCGCGCGCACCGCACGCAGGTTGACCCGGAGGGCTTCTTTTTCGCCGTGTCGCCCGCAACCCAGCGGCGCGTCTGGCCGTGGGAGGACTACTCGCTGATCCAGTCCAGGATCCCTGCCGAACTGCCTGAAAAGGACTTCTTCGCCGGGCTAAGATAGACCCAGCAGGCCGTTTCTATGCCGTGTAGAACAATGCGGACAGAAAAACTTTCCTGAAGCAGCCGTCAATTCCCATAGAAGGTCTTAACCGTGCATTCCTTGCTCATCGCCCTGGCAACGTCACCGGCGCCCGCCCCTTCGCCGTCGTTGCGGCCTGGGTTGACCCAGGACCAGGTGACGCCCGGACTGCTGGGCTTCCTGCTGACCGCCTTCATCGTGGTGCTGACGGCACTGCTGATCGTGGACATGGTGCGGCGCATCCGCCGGGTACGCTACCGCGCCCAGGTGGAAGAAGAGCGCGCCGCAGCCGCGGAAGCGGCGTCGAACGGCACCAACACCCCGGCTTCCCCCGATGCGGGGGACCCGAGCCCGGAACGCGGGGCCGGCACCCGCCCGGAAGTCAACGGCGATGCGGGACCCGGAACCCGCTGACGGGGGAACACCGCAGACCGTCCCCGCGGCCGTCAACTCCCTGGGCGCGGAGCCCTCTGCCTACCTCCGGCAGCACGCCGGAAACCCCGTCCACTGGCGCCCGTTCGGAGACGAAGCGTTCGCTTTCGCCGCCGCACGCGACGTCCCGGTGTTCCTCTCGATCGGGTACGCCGCCTGCCACTGGTGCCACGTCATGGCGCACGAATCCTTTGAGGACCAGGCCACAGCGGACTTCCTGAACGCCCACTTCGTCGCGGTGAAGGTGGACCGGGAAGAGCGTCCCGACGTCGACACCGTCTACATGGCCGCCACACAGGCGATCAGCGGCGAGGGAGGCTGGCCGATGTCCGTCTTCCTGCTGCCGGACGGCCGCGCATTCCACGCCGGCACCTACTTTCCGCCTCGGCAGATGCCCGGCCGGCCATCCTTCCGCCAGGTCCTCGAGGCCGTGGTCGACGCCTGGCAGGACCGCCGCGGCACCGTGGAACAGAACGCCGCAACCCTGGCCCGCGGACTTGCCGCCTCGCAGCCGGTATCCGCGGTGCAGCTGGACCGCCCGCCCGAGCCAATCGGCCCGGCCCTGCTGTCCGGGGCGGTCGAGGCCCTCGCAGCCTCGGAGGACCCGGACGCAGGCGGCTTCGGCACCGCGCCAAAGTTCCCGCCCTCCCCGGTCCTGGAATTCCTCATCCGGCACGCCGCCGTTCCCACGCCGGATGCGCCGGCCGGGGAAACCGGCACCGCCGGGGCAGCGAAGGGCATGGCGGGCCGGGCGCTGGCCGCGATGTCCCGTTCGGCCCTGTTCGACCAGCTCGACGGCGGCTTCGCGCGGTATTCGGTGGCCCGCGACTGGTCCGTCCCGCACTTCGAGAAAATGCTCTACGACAATGCCCAGCTGCTGCGCGTCTACGTCCACTGGGTCCGGCTCGGCGGGACGGACGAGTACCCGGTCGCGGAAGCCGCGGACGTAGCCCTCCGCACGGCCGGGTGGCTCCTCGGATCGCTCGGACTGGCTTCGCCCGGACCGACGCCGTCCGGGGCGCCGGCTCCTGCCGGCGCAGCTCCCGAGGCGCTGGCATCCTCGCTGGACGCCGACACCGTAGTGGACGGGGTGCACGCCGAGGGCGCCAGCTATCTGTGGGCACCCGCGGAACTGGCCGGCCTGCTGGGGCCTGACGATGGCGCGGCCGTGTCCCGCCTGATGAACGTCCACTCCCGGGGCACCGTCACGGCGGAGGGCTCCGCGCTGCATCCCGCGCGGGAGCTCAGTACGGCGGAGGCCGGGCTGTGGGAGCGGGTGCGGCCGGTCCTCCTGGCGGCGCGCTCACACCGGCCGCAGCCGGCACGGGACGACAAAGTCGTTGCGGGCTGGAACGGCCTGGCCGTCGCGGCGCTCGCCGAAGCCGGCGCGGTGCTGGAACGGCCCGAGCTGGCCGCTGCCGCGGAACGGATCGCGGAGTACCTCGAACGGGTGCACTGGACCGCCGGTACCGCGGGGAAACCGGGCACCCTTGTGCGGGTCTCGCATGACGGCGCGGCCCGGGGGATCGGCGGGCTGCTGGAGGATTACGCCTTCTGCGCGGAGGGGCTGCTCGCCCTGTACTCGGTCACTGGCCGGACGCGCTGGTTCGCCCTGGCCGGGGACATCCTGGCGGCCGCCTGCTCGCGGTTCGCCGCGGCGGGCGTCCTGACGGACACGGCAGGGGAGTCTGCCCAGGTGCTGAACGCCCAGGGCGGCAGTGCGTCCCTGGATCCTTTTGACGGCGCCACACCCAGCGGGGCCGCCGCGTTCGCCGGCGCGCTGCTGTCCCACTCGGCCCTGACCGGCTCCGCGGAATACCGTTCGCTGGCCGGCAATATCCTCGAGCTGCTGCCGCCCCTGGCAGTCCGGGCGCCGCGGGCGGCGGGCTGGCTGCTCGCGACGGCCCAGGCTGCGCTCGCCGGTCCCGTGGAAGCCGCCGTGGCAGGACCGGACACCGCGGAACGCGGGGCATTGCACCGTGAACTGCTGCTCTCGCCGAGCCCGGGGCTTGTGGTCGCCGTCCAGGACGCCTCCGGCCCGGACACGGTGCCCTTGCTGCGCGGCCGCGGGCCCGCTCCGGACGGATCGCCGCAGGTGTTCCTGTGCCGCGGCATGGTCTGCGAACTGCCGGTCGGTTCTGCCGCCGCGGTCCGGGAACGCCTCGCTACCATGGTGCGATGACTTCCCTGATCCGGCCGCCCATGACCGGCACGCCGCCCCGGAAAAACTTCGAGCTGGTGGTCTTCGACTGCGACGGCGTCCTGGTGGACTCGGAGGTGATCGCCGTCCGGGTGGACCAGCGGGTGCTCGCGGACCTCGGCTGGGAACTCGGGCTGGAGGAGATCGTGGAACGCTTCGTCGGCAAGAGTGAGGCCAGCTTCATCGCCGCGGTCGAAGCGCACCTCGGGATTGACCTGGCCGACGGCTGGGACCGGCAGTACGAGCCGTGGTACCGGGCGGCGTTTGAGCGCGATCTTGTCGCCGTCGACGGCGTCGAGGAGGCCCTGGATGCGCTCCGGCTGCCGCACTGCGTCGCCTCGAGCGGCAGCCACGCGAAGATGCGGCGGACCCTCGGGCAGACCGGCCTGCTGCACCGCTTCGAAGGCAGGATTTTCAGTGCCACGGAAGTGGACCGCGGCAAACCGGCCCCGGATCTGTTCCTGCATGCCGCACGCCGGCTCGGAACACCCCCGGAGCGGTGCGTCGTCGTCGAGGACAGCGTCTACGGGGTGCAGGCGGCCCGGGCGGCCGGGATGCATGTCCTGGCCTACGGCGGCGGCGTCACCCCCGCGGAGCGGCTGGCAGGCCCCGGCACCACGGTGTTCCACGACATGCGGCAGTTGCCCGAACTCGTCGCGGCAGGGCGGCCCCCGACGCCGGAATTCCCCACTTTCGACGTCGGCCACCGGCGTGCCGGACCGAACCGCCGGTAAGTCTCGGCGCCGCCCGGGCAGGGTGGGGAGAATCCGGGAGGGACTGGCCCCGGCGCCCGGCACGGTTCAGCTGAGGACCGCGACGGCAATCGCGATGTAGTGCGCGGCGAAGGCAAAGACCGTGAGGGCATGGAAGAGCTCGTGGAAGCCGAAGTGTTTGTAACTGAAGTTCGGCTTCTTCAGGGTGTAGAAGACCGCCCCGGTGATGTAGAGGGCGCCGCCGATACAGATCAGCACGGCCGACGCGACGTTGGCTGCAAAGAACTGCGGCAGGTAGAACAGCGAGCCGCAACCCAGGGCGATGTAGATCGGCACGTAGAGCCAGCGCGGGGCGTGGGTCCACAGCAGGCGGAAGAGCACACCAAGGATGGCTCCGGACCAGATCACCCACAGCAGCAGTTCGGCTTGCGGGCGTTCCAGCAGGGCCCAGGCCAGCGGCGTGTAGCTTCCGGCGATCACCAGCATGATGTTGGTGTGGTCCAGCCTCTTCAGCACGATCTTCACGCGCGGTGACCAGTTTCCGCGGTGATAGATGGCGCTGATGCCGAACAGCAGGACCCCGGTGAAGGCATAGATGGCGGAGGCGATTTTCAGGTCGGGTGTCGGGGCCAGGACCACCAGGACGATGCCGGCTGCCAACGCCAGCGGGGCCGTTACAGTGTGGATCCAGCCGCGCCATTTGGGCTTGATCATCAGCAGCTCGGCAAGCCGCACCGCGGCGTCATCCATACGCGTTCCGCGCTCAGCCGGGCGCTCTGCCGGGCTCTCCACCGGGCTCTCCACCGGGCGCTCCACCGGGCGCTCAGGCAGGGGCTCTGGACTGTTGCTAACCATGGGGCAATAATAGCTTACGGTCCAGTAAGTTACCCTTCAGTAACACCCGATGCGACGCAATCCCGGGACGCTCCTGCACCTTCCAACGCCCTCCGGCAGGTAGCCTAGGATTTGCACTGAAGTCGTAAAAGGAAGCCAGGTGAATCTCCGGATGGAACTGCCCGGGTTCCTCTATGGCTTCTACGAGCGCAGGCTCCAGCGGTCCCTTGACCCGGAGCGCATCCCCAAACACATCGGCGTCATGGTGGACGGGAACCGGCGCTGGGCCCGCCAGTTCAACGCCCCGACAAGCCAGGGACACCAGGCCGGGGCCGACAAGATCCACGAGTTCCTGGGCTGGTGCCAGGAACTTGGCGTCAAGGTCGTCACGCTGTACATGCTCTCCACGGACAACATGAACCGCTCGGGCGAAGAGCTGGACCTGCTGATGGGCATCATCGCCAACACCCTGGACCGGCTGGACGAGGACGCCGAGATCTCGGTGCACGCCATGGGAGCTCCGGAGCTGCTGCCGGACTACCTCGCCGAACGGCTCAACAACCTCACCGCCCGCACTCCCGCGCGCGAAAAGCTCCACGTCAATGTCGCCGTCGGCTACGGCGGCCGCCGTGAAATCGTCGACGCCGTCCGCGAGCTGCTGCACGACGCCGTCGCCCGCGGTGCGGACATCGGCAAACTGGCCGATGAGCTGAGCGTGGACGACATCTCGCGGTTCCTCTACACACGCGGCCAGCCCGATCCGGACCTCGTGATCCGGACCTCGGGGGAGCAGCGGCTCTCGGGGTTCCTCATGTGGCAAAGCGCCTACAGCGAGTTCTATTTCTGCGAAGCCCTCTGGCCCGCTTTCCGCAAGGTCGATTTCCTCCGCGCGCTGCGCGACTACGCCGGCAGGCAGCGCCGCTACGGCGCCTGAGGACGTTCTTCCGGAGTTAACAGGATGGCAACAGGAATCGCCGAAAAATGGGCGAGGAAACAAGACGGCGGAGATTTACGTTATTCCCATCAGCAGGCAAACCGCCGGCTGATCGGGGAGGCCAGTACATGGAGCGGATTTTCGCACCGGGTGCAGGGGAGGCCGCTTCCGGCCTTCCGGCCGAGCCGCCTCACCAATAACAATTCCGGGCATGCGCCCCGGGGCTGGAGTCGATGTGGCTATTTCTGAACAACTGCCCGACGTCGTGACCGACCAGGGACAGAAAGCTACCTCTCGCGCCAAGCGAGCCACCTCAAAGACCGGTGCAGCGGATTCCGCTGCGGCCGGTCCTGCTGTTTCCGGGGAAGGGACTGCAAACATGGAACCGGCCAGGAGCTTCGTGATCGACACCTCGGTGCTGCTTTCGGACCCGCGGGCTATCCTGCGCTTCGCAGAGCACGAGGTCATCCTGCCGATCGTCGTCATCACCGAGCTCGAAGGCAAGCGGCACGACCCCGAACTCGGCTACTTCGCCCGCAAAGCGCTCCGGCTCCTCGACGAGCTGCGCGTGGAGCACGGCGGACTGGACCGTCCCATCCCGCTCGGCCACGGCGGCGGGACGCTCATGGTGGAGCTGAACCACATCTCCTCCGAGGTGCTCCCCGCCGGCTTCCGCGGCGGTGACAACGACAGCCGGATCCTCGCCGTCGCCAAGAACCTCGCCAACGAGGGACGTGACGTGACGGTGGTGTCCAAGGACCTCCCGATGCGGGTCAAGGCCTCGGCCATGGGCCTGCAGGCTGACGAATACCGCAACGAGCTCGTCAAGGACTCCGGCTGGACCGGGGTAGCCGAGGTGGACGCGAGCGAGGAGGACGTTGCGACTCTCTACGGGCACGAACCGGTCTTCATCCCGGCAGCCGCCGAGTTGCCGACCAACACCGGGCTGGTGCTGCTCTCCAGCCGGGGATCCGCGCTGGGCCGGGTGGGCGCCGACAAGCAGGTGCGGCTCGTCAAGGGTGACCGCGACGTTTTCGGGCTGCACGGGCGCTCCGCCGAACAACGGCTTGCGATCGACCTGCTGATGGACCCTTCCGTGGGCATTGTGTCCCTCGGCGGGCGTGCCGGCACCGGCAAGTCCGCGCTGGCCCTGTGCGCGGGCCTGGAGGCGGTCCTGGAGCGCCGGGAGCACCGCAAGGTGATCGTCTTCCGGCCGCTGTACGCGGTGGGCGGACAGGAGCTGGGCTACCTGCCCGGCTCCGAGGCGGAGAAGATGAACCCGTGGGCGCAGGCGGTGTTCGACACCCTGGGTGCGCTGGTCAGCCAGGAAGTTGTGGAGGAGGTCATGGACCGCGGCATGCTCGAGGTGATGCCGCTGACGCATATCCGGGGTCGTTCCCTGCATGACGCGTTTGTGATCGTGGACGAGGCCCAGTCGCTCGAAAAGAACGTGCTGCTCACGGTGATGAGCCGCATCGGCCAGAACTCCAAGATCGTCCTGACCCACGACGTCGCCCAGCGTGACAACCTGCGGGTCGGGCGGCACGACGGCGTGGCGGCCGTCGTCGAGACCCTTAAGGGGCACCCGCTCTTCGGCCACATCACGCTGACCCGCTCGGAGCGCTCGCCGATTGCGGCCTTGGTGACGGAGCTGCTCGAGGGGGCGGAGATCTAAGCTTCTGTAATCGGTTGGCAGCCGCGCGAGGGTCACCTTCGCGCGGCTGTCGCGTTCCGCCGTCGCTTAGACACCTCCCGCCGCGCCGCTCCGGTCGCTGGGCGACCTCCGCCACGCTGTGGTCGGCGATGCGCTCCTACGCGGAACGCCACAGCCGCACTTGAGCGGGTCTACTCCACCACAGGATCAATCCCCAGGAACTTGGCGGTGGGTTCGTGGCCTTCTACTTTCAGCTGCCAGTCGGGGCGTTTGAAGGTGGCGGGGGTGAGGCGGACCCGTTGGGCCTCCTGCACCTTGCCGCCCCAGGAGGCCCGGGTGACGCCGTTCAGTTCGTAGCCGAGCGTGCGGGAGACGCCGAGGGACTGCTGGTTCCAGGCCGCAGCCTCGGATTCGGCGACTTCCGCGCCCAGCCAGTCGAAGGCGTAGAGCGCGACGGCGGCACGCATCTCCTTGCCGAATCCCTGGCCCTGCACGCTTTGCCGGAGCCAGGAGCCCGTGCTGACCGTCTTCAGGGTGGCGAAATCCTTGGCCTCGACGTCCTGGCAGCCGATGAACTCGCCGTCGTGCCAGATGCCGAGCAGCAGCGTCCACTCCTGCGGCGTCATGTTCCCGCGGCACCGCCAGTACCACTGCGCCATGTTCGGGGCGAGCTCGTCAGCGGGTGACTCGGCCCACGGCTTGCTGAAGGGGCTGCGGCCGGGCTCGTGGACGCCGCTCAGGGCCGCCTGCACCGCCGCGGGGATCTCCTCGTCCCGGATGGGCCGGAGGGTGAGGCGGGGCGTGGCCAGTGAGAGGGCGAACGGGGGCCAGTAGGAGGCGGGCTCAGTCATCACGAAAGCCTAGCGGCGGGGAGCTGCCACTGCCAGTCACACGCCCGGCGACACATCCCAGCTGATGTGCCGGCGCACGTCGGTGAGGTTCATGGATTCGGCCAGGAACAGGTCATCGAGCATGTACTCGTCGACGGCGAGGATCCGCAGCCAGTGGCCGTAGCCCTCGGGTCCGTCGTCGAGCCAGCGGCTCGCGACGCAGACGCCGGTGCCGGCGTCGATCCGCACCAGGGTGCGCCCGGGACGGCACAGCGGCGCGTCCGGGTCGGCCGGGCGGTAGCCGGCGTTGGGCGTGACGGTGGTTTCCAGCGCAGGGCGGCCCTCATGGTCGACCTCGGTGATTGTGCCCAGCTCCACGGCATTGGAGTTGGGGAATTCCAGCGGGACGGGAGCATTGCCTGCCAGCTCCACGGGGTCCAGGGTGGCTCCGAACCGGCCGTTGCCGAAGCACGGCTCGCCGTAGGCGGCCTCCGGGCGGCGCCGGACCAGGCCGCCGCCGTCGTAGACCGGGGTGACCAGTTGAGGCGGCAGCAGCCACGATTTCCGGGTGGATTTGACGTAGAAGCCGTCGCGCGAATCGTTGATGCCCGTGGTGCTGTGGAGGACGAGTCCGTCGGCGGTCTCGAGCCGGAGTGCCCCGGGACGCCGCAGCCACGCGCGGACGAGGTCGGGGGCGCCGTCAGCGGCGTCGCCGGACGGGTCCGGACCCGGGCGGGATACCGGCCGGTCCACGTACTCGAAGCGCAGTGACTGCCACTTCCACGGCGAGGAACGGCACAGGTTCCGGAACGCGGGCGCCTGCTCCGCCTGCCCTCCGGGCTTGCCCGGGCCGGGCCGGTTCCTGCTGTCCCATGCGACCATATCCACAGTTTACGCGCGGGTCCATCCACGGCCGCGGCAAAATCACGTAGCATCCGAGGGTGATCCATCGACTCGGGAACCTGGCCGACGCCGCCCCGCTGGCCTTCTGGCTGGTGGCCGCCGCCTGCGCCTATTTTGCGCTGATGGCCGCGCGGCTCACCGTGATCGACGTCCGTCACCACCTGCTGCCGGACCGGATCGTGATTCCGTCCTACGCGGTCGCCGGGGTGCTGCTCCTTGGCGCCACGGCCAGTTCGGTTTTCCTCGCAGAGCCGGGGGCGGACGCCGCACGCGACGGCGGGGCGGCCCTGTTCGGGGTGCCCGGGCTGCGGATTGTGGCCGGGGGAGCGGTGCTGTGGCTGTTCTATTTTGTGTTGCGTGCCCTCTACCCGCCGGGAATGGGCTTTGGCGACGTCAAGCTCGCCGGCGTCCTGGGGATGTATCTGGGCTTCCTGGGCTGGTCGCACGTCTTCGCCGGCACCGTGGCCGCCTTCGTGTTCGGCGGCGTGTGGAGCCTGGGCCTCCTGGCGCTGCGTCGCGGCACCCTGAAATCGAGCATCCCGTTCGGGCCGTTCATGCTGGCCGGGACAGCCGTGGTCATGGTGGTGCTGCCTGCGTGACGGGTTGCCGGGCGGTTAGGCTGGCGGCATGGCTACCCCCGACTTCATCCTGAAGCTGCGCGAAACAATCGGCCACGACATGCTCTGGATCCCGGCCGTCCGGGGCGTCGTGTTCGACGACGCCAGGCGGGTCCTGCTCGGCCGGCGTGCCGACAACGGGCGTTGGGGCCTGATCGCCGGGATCCTGGAGCCCGGTGAGGAGCCGGCGCCGGGACTGCTGCGGGAAATTCTGGAGGAGACCGGTGTGGTGGCGGCCGCCGAACGCCTCGTGGCGGTTGACGCCTCGGGCCACGTGACGTACCCGAACCGGGACGTCTGCCAGTTCCTGACGCTGGTGTTCCGCTGCCGGTACCTTTCGGGCGAGGCGAGGGTGAACGACGGTGAGTCCCTGGCCGTCGGCTGGTTCCGGCCGGAGGATTTCCCGGAGCTCCTGCCCGGGCACCGTGACGCCGTTAAGTGGGCGGCGCAGGCCGACGGCGCCGCCCACTTCCAGAGCTGACCTGCTAGTCCGGGGCGCCGGCCGTCGTCGTGGCGGCGGCGTGGCGTTCGGCGTCGAGGCGTTCTGCCTCCTCGCCGCCCACAGCCTCGCCGCGGGCCACCATGCCCGCAGTGTCCGAGAGCGGAATCTGCTTCAGGGTGAGTGCCAGGATCAGCGCGATGCCCAGGAACGGCAGCAGGTACCAGAACACCGGTGCCAGCGAATCGGCGTAGGCGTTCACGATGGCGTCCCTCAGCTGTTCCGGGAGCTGGCTCAGGGCCTGCGGGTCCAGCGTCCGGGTGGACTGCGAGGCCTGCTCGGCCGAGGCGCCCGCGCCGGTAAAGGCCTTGCCGAGGGACTCAGACAGCCGGGAGATGAAGATGGATCCGAAGACGGCCACGCCCAGGGACGCGCCCACTTCGCGGAAGTAAGTTGGTGCTGGTGGCGGTTCCGATCTGGTCGGCCGGGACGGAGTTCTGCACCACGAGGACAATCACCTGCATGATGGAGCCCAGGCCGGCGCCGAACACGAACAGCTGCACGCAAATGACCCAGATCGGGGTGTCGGCCGTCAGGGTGGTCAGCCAAAGCATGGCGCCCATCGTGAGGGCGGAGCCCATGATGGGGAACATCTTGTACTTGCCGGTCTTGGAGATGCGGATGCCCGAGTAGATGGCCGTGCCCATGAGGCCCGCCATCATGGGCAGCATGAGCAGCCCGGATTCGGCCGCCGAGGTCCCGGCGGACATCTGCAGGAAGGCAGCCCCGCGGCAGCACGGCCCTGCACGACGCCATGGTCCGGCTGATCGGGGAGGCCGGCGCGGAACTGGCCGCCCGTGCCGGAGGACCAGCGCCCCGGCACGGTGCTCGTGGCCGTCCTGACCGACGGTCATGAGAACTCGTCACAGAAAGCCACCGGCGCCATGGTCAAGGCGCTGGTGGAACGGCAGCAGAGCCAGTGGGGCCGGCAGTTCACCTACCTGGGCGCCGTGCTGACGGCCGGCGGCCTACACGGCGGAGGAACGTGAGGCGGCAGGCGGCCTGGGCATCCGGGCCGAGGACGCCCTGACGTACGCCGCGGGGAACGTGGACGCGGCCTTCTCGGTGCAGTCAGCCAAGACCCGCCGGCTGCGGGAGGCCAGGATCGGCCGCGCCAGCATGGCCGACGCTGCCGCGGCGGCGGCCTACACGGCGGAGGAACGTGAGGCGGCAGGCGGGGAACCGCGCCGCCCCTGAGTGCAGGCATGCCGCCGGCCGGCACCCTCCGGGAAGGTGCCGGCCGGCGGCCGATGTTCTTGAGGCAGGGCGGGCGTCGCCGCCCGCAGCCCTTAGGCCTTGTGCGGGGGACGCGTCATGGACATGACGTCCAGTGCGGTGTCCAGCTGCTCCTCGGTCAGTTCGCCGCGCTCGAGGAAGCCCATGGCCACCACGGTTTCGCGGATGGTCAGGCCCTCGGCCACGGCCTTCTTGGCGATCTTGGCGGCGTTTTCGTAGCCGATGAACTTGTTCAGCGGCGTGACGATGGACGGGGAGGCCTCGGCCAGGAAGCGGGCGCGTTCCACGTTCGCGGTGATGCCGTCGATCATCTTGTCCGCCATGACGCGGCTGGTGTTGGCCAGCAGGCGCACGGACTCGAGCAGGTTGGCGGCCATAACGGGGATGCCGACGTTCAGTTCGAACGCGCCGTTGGTGCCGGACCAGGCGATGGCGGTGTCGTTGCCGATGACCTGGGCGCACACCATGATGGAGGCTTCGCAGATGACCGGGTTGACCTTGCCGGGCATGATCGATGAGCCCGGCTGCAGGTCCGGGATCGCGATTTCGCCGAGGCCGGTGTTGGGGCCGGAACCCATCCAGCGCAGGTCGTTGTTGATCTTCATGAAGGAGATCGCGATGTTGCGCAGCTGGCTGGAGGCCTCGATCAGGCCGTCACGGTTGGCCTGGGCCTCGAAGTGGTCGCGGGCCTCGGTCAGCGGCAGGCCGGTGTCGGCGGCGAGGAGTTCGATCACGCGCTCCGGGAAGCCCGCCGGGGTGTTGATGCCGGTGCCGACGGCCGTGCCGCCGAGGGGTACTTCGGCAACGCGGGGGAGGGAGGCGTTGATGCGTTCGATGCCGTAGCGGACCTGTGCGGCGTAGCCGCCGAACTCCTGGCCCAGGGTGACCGGGGTGGCGTCCATGAGGTGCGTGCGGCCGGACTTCACGACGTCCTTGAACTCGACGGCCTTGCGTTCCAGCGACGCCGCCAGGTAGCCGAGCGCCGGAATGAGGTCGTTGATCAGGGCGGAGGTCGCTGCCACGTGGACCGACGTCGGGAAGACGTCGTTGGAGGACTGCGAGGCGTTGACATGGTCGTTCGGGTGGACCACCTTCTCGCTGCCGGCGGCCTTGAGGGCGCGGGAGGCAAGCTCCGCGAGGACCTCGTTGGTGTTCATGTTCGAGGACGTGCCGGAGCCCGTCTGGAAGACGTCGATGGGGAAGTCGCCGTCGTACTTGCCTGCCGCAACCTCGTCGGCAGCGTCGGCGATTGCCTGGGCCAGCTCGCCGTCGAGCACTCCCAGTTCTGCGTTGGCCTGGGCGGCAGCCTTCTTGACCCGGGCGAGGGCTTCGATGTGGGTGCGCTCCAGGGTCTTGCCGGAGATCGGGAAGTTTTCGACCGCACGCTGCGTCTGGGCACGGTACAGGGCGTTCACGGGGACGCGGACCTCGCCCATCGTGTCGTGTTCAATGCGGAACTCTTCGGTATTCAACTCGTCTGTGGAAGTCATGGGCCTAGCTTATTGGGCGGAGGCGTCCCATCGAAAACCGTGAACCGGCGGACCGGTGACGGCCCCCGGCCTGGTCTACAGTTCGCCGATTCCGGAAACGAGCTCGGCATGGCCGTCGGCAAGGCTGTAGGCGAGCCCGATCACGGCGGCCCGGCCGCCGTCGATGGCGTCCGAGATCACCCGCGAGCTGTCCACCAGCCGGCGGGAGGTCTGCTTGACGTTCTCGACCACCATGTCGTTGATGCCGTCCTGGTTGTTACGCAGCGAGGTCAGCACCGACGGCGTGATCCGCTCGACCAGGCTCCGCATGAAACCGACCGGCATTTCCCCGGTTTCGACCGCTCTTTTGGTCGCCGTCACGGCGCCGCAATTGTCATGGCCCAGCACCACGATCAGCGGCACGCCCAGGACGCTGATGCTGTATTCCAGTGAGCCGAGCACGGCATCGTCGATCACCTGCCCGGCGGTGCGGACCACGAACACGTCGCCCAGGCCGAGGTCGAAGATGATTTCGGCGGCCAGCCGGGAGTCGGAGCAGCCGAAGATCACGGCGAAGGGGTGCTGCTTCTCCACGAGGGAGGAGCGGCGCGAGGCATCCTGGTTGGGATGGGAGGATTCGCCGGAGACAAAACGGTCGTTGCCTTCGCGGAGACGGCGCCAGGCAAGTGCAGGAGTCAGGTAAGTGGCCACGGCCTATACCTTACGGCGATGGCGTGGCGGAAGGTGAAATTGTTGCTGCCGGGTTGCTGTCCAGGGACTGCACGACGGCGGCGCCGAGCACGGTGAACTCGTCGAGTTGCGCCGTGCCGCTCAGGATGACGGTGGTGCCGCGGTGGGCCAGCACCATGGACTTTTCGCCCTTGCCGGTGTCACGGAGTTCCCAGTCGCGTCCGCCGGCGTTCCTGGTTCCGGTCACGGGAGCGTTCTTCACCTGCTGCAGCAGCCACGTGGGATTGGACTGCCGGGTCTGCACCAGGCCGATGAAGGACTCCTTGGGCGTGACGTAGCCGACCTCCCACGTGGGGACGCCGCTGGCCGTGCCGGACTCCCAGCGGGCGTAATTCGGACGGAATGTGTCGCCGGTGGCCGGTGCCACCGGTGTGAATCCCGCCACATCCGCGGCGTTGCCGGCAATGGAGCTGACGTCGATGTCCGGCCGGTAGCCGTCGGTCTTCGGCGACGGATTCATCAGGACGATCGGGAGGAAGGCCGCGATGCTCAGCACCAGCGCAATCATCATCCCGATCACCGAGGCGTTTGCCCGCTTCGCCGCCCCGGGGGCAATGACGGGCTTCACGGGCGGCTGGCCGGCTTCGCCGGCGGCTCCCTGCGCGGCGCCGCCGCCGGGGGTTGCCGGGGCCGCGGGGGACGTATCCTGCATTTCACTCACCCCTCTATAGTCGCCCATCCCGGAGCCGATCTCACATTCGGGGAGTCCGCCCGGGACGTGGTGGGGTGTTTCACACGATGGTCATGCCGAGACGTAGCATTCCTGCCGCGACTATGATCAGTATCAGACGAGCCACCGCACGGCCGGAGACCGGCTTTGCGGGTTCCATGATCGCCACTCGAAGAAGAGGTTCACGTGTCACCAGCGTCCATGACCCAGAAGTACTCCACGCTTTCCCCGTCGCTCGCCGTCGGAATCGACGAGCCTGACCGCAACCTTGCACTGGAGCTGGTCCGCGTCACCGAAGCCGCGGCCATCGCCGGCGGCCACTGGGTTGGTTTCGGGGACAAGAACAAGGCCGACGGAGCCGCCGTCGACGCCATGCGCTCGTTCCTCCAGACTGTCCACTTCAATGGTGTGGTTGTCATCGGCGAGGGCGAGAAGGACGAAGCCCCGATGCTGTTCAACGGCGAGAATGTCGGTGACGGCACCGGCCCCGAGTGCGACGTCGCCGTCGACCCCATCGATGGAACCCGCCTCGCGGCCCTCGGCATCAACAACGCCCTCGCCGTCCTGGCCGTCGCGGAGCGCGGTTCCATGTTCGACCCCTCCGCGGTGTTCTACATGGAGAAGCTTGTGACCGGCCCGGAAGCGGCCGACATGGTGGACCTGCGCCTGCCGGTCAAGCAGAACCTGCACCTCATCGCGAAGGCCAAGGGCGTCAAGGTCAACCAGCTCAACGTCATGATCCTGGACCGGGACCGCCACCGTGGGCTCGTGGAGGAAATCCGCGAAGCCGGCGCCCGCACGAAGTTCATCATGGACGGCGACGTCGCCGGCGCCATCGCTGCGGCGCGTGCCGGTACCGGTGTCGACGCGCTGATGGGCATCGGCGGCACGCCGGAAGGCATCGTCTCGGCCTGCGCCATCAAGTCCCTCGGCGGCGTGATCCAGGGCCGCCTGTGGCCCACGAGCGACGAAGAGAAGCAGAAGGCGATCGACGCCGGCCACGACCTGGAGCGCGTGCTCTCCACCAATGACCTCGTCTCCAGCGACAACTGCTACTTCGCGGCCACCGGCATCACCGACGGCGACCTGCTCAAGGGCGTGCGCTACTCCAAGGACAAGGTCCTCACACAGTCAATCGTGATGCGGTCCAAGTCCGGCACCATCCGCTTTGTGGACGGCGAGCACCAGGCCAGCAAGTGGGAGGGCTACGCCCGCAAGAACTAGGCAACAGCGGCAGAAGCGCCGCTCACGCCAGCACCGTCGAATCCCGGGCCGCCGCAGGCGCCCCGGGATTCGCTGCTTTCCGGCCGCCGGGTTTCGGTAGGCTGGGCCCATGACGTGGCTTGTGACTGGCGGTGCGGGATATATCGGTTCGCATGTGGTGGCTGCGTTACGCGCCGCCGCCATCCCGGCGGTGGTGCTGGACTCACTGTCCAGCGGGCACCGCGAATTCGTTCCGGACGGCGTGCCGTTCGTGCACGGCACCATCCTCGACGACGAACTCGTGGCCCGCACGCTGCTGGAGCACGATGTAACCGGGGTGATCCACCTGGCCGGCTTCAAATACGCCGGGGTTTCCGTGCAGGAACCGCTGCTGACCTACGAACAGAACGTCACCGGCACGGCGCAACTGCTCAAGGCGATGGAACTCGCCGAGGTCCACAAGCTGGTGTTCTCCTCTTCCGCAGCCACCTACGGCACGCCGCCGGCGGATGTGGTCACCGAGGACACTCCCACACTGCCGGAGTCGCCCTATGGCGAGAGCAAGCTGATCGGTGAATGGCTCATCCGCGACCAGGGCCGGGCCCGGGGCCTGAAACATACCTCGCTGCGCTACTTCAACGTCGTGGGTTCCGGCTCGCCCGAGCTCTACGACACAAGCCCGCACAACCTGTTTCCGATCGTGCTCCGGGCACTTGTGGCGGGCCGGACGCCGCGGATCAACGGGACCGACTACAACACCCCGGACGGCACGTGCGTGCGCGACTATGTGCATGTGGCGGACCTGGCGGCCTCGCATGTGACGGCTGCCCAGACCCTCGCGGCGGGCCGGCCGCTGGAACGCGTCTACAACCTGGGCTCCGGCGACGGGCTGTCCGTACGGCAGATCATGACGGCGATGGCAACGGCCACGGGGATCGACTTCGAACCGGAAACCGGCCCGCGCCGGGCCGGCGATCCGGACCGGATCGTCGCCGACGGCACACTCGCCGCCCGGGACCTGGACTGGAAGATGCGGCACTCCGTCGAGGACATGGTGGCCAGCGCCTATGCTGCGCAAAGGCACGCGGCCGCCGCGGCGGCCGCCGCCGGGGAACACAGCGGCCGGCAGGGCCGCTAGCGGCTGGTCCTGGCCCGGAGTTCGGTACGCAGCGTGCCGAGGAGCTTGCGGGCCGCCTGCGCGCCGCGGCGGGCCAGCTGGTAGGCGGCATAGCGCATCTTCCGCACCGGCAGGTCCCAGGTTCCGGCGTACGCGACCTGGCGGCCGCCGAACGATTTCTTGAAGGCCGTGAAACCGGCCCATTTGTGGTCCGGCTGGTCCTCTGGCGCCACACCCCAGAGGTCCACATGCTTCAGGCCCTTGTCCTTGGCATCGGCCATCAGGGTCACCAGCAGCGGAATCCCGGCGCTGAGCTTCCGGTGCGTGTCATCGAGGGCGGCGTGCGCATAGGTACGCGTATCGGCCGAGTCGTAGGCCAGGGCGGCGGCGATCGGCGCCCCGTCCAGTTCGGCGATGAAAAGTGTCGCGGCCCCGGCCGGCATCAGGGAGCGCGCCACCTGGCTAAGGTACTCGTCACTCTGGGGCTTGAAGCCGTTGCGCGCCGCGGTCATGTGCAGGAACTCCAGCAGCACCGAGATCTCGGCCGGATCCTGGCTGGAGCGGAACGTCACGCCCTTCTTGTGGATGTTCCGGTACAGGTTGCGGTTCACCGGCTTCATATCGGCCAGGACGTCCTTGAAATCGCGGTCCAGGTCCACAATCCAGCTGAGCTCGGGCTGCTGGTTCACCGGTGCAGGCTGCAGGCCGCGGCCGCGCAGCAGTCCGGCGGCGCCCGGGGCTGCCAGGCCGGCGTCTACCGGCTCAATCCGGACGAACACGGCCCCGCAGCTGCGTGCCAGCTCCGTCAGTGCCGCCAGCGCGGCGTCGAACGCCGGCAGGGAGGCGGCCACCGGACCGTAGGGTGCGTAGAGCAGCTTCCCGGCCGGGTTCGCCTCCTCGACGGCGAGGAAGCTCCACCCGGGCCCGGACTGCTCATGGACGGTCCGGCCCAGCGAGCGTTGGAAGTCAGCCCACTGGGGGCCCTGCAGGAAGTAGTCCACGGTTGTCAGGCTTTCAGTGCGGTGGTGACGGCAAAGGCCAGGGCAGCCTCGGTGGCGCCGGAGACGGGGTGCACGTTGACCGGGGCCTCCGCAGCGGGCAGGAAGGCGCTCGCCCCGCGGGCCAGGCGCAGTTCGCCCTTGGGGGAGTCCAGGCGGACGGCGCCCGAGGCCACGATGATCACGGCGGCGCCGGACTGTGCCAGCGGAACCGGTTCGCCGCCGGGCTGCAGTTCCACCCGCTGCAGCTGGAATTCCCGGAACGGCGGGCGGAAAAGCTCCTGGCCCAGCATGGTGGTCTCGGCGTCGAGCATCGGCACGCCGACGGCCTCGAACGCGATGGTCCTGAGCAGTTCCGGGACGTCCACGAACTTGGGTGTGAGCCCGCCGCGCAGCACATTGTCCGAGGACGCCATGACCTCGATGCCCAGGCCGTGCAGGTACGCGTGGACGTTGCCGGCGGGCAGGTACACGGCCTCGCCCGGCGCCAGCGAGATCCGGTTCAGCAGCAGCGAGATCAGCACACCCGGGTCGCCGGGGTAGTCGCCGTTGAGGTTCACCACGGTGGTCAGCTCCGCCGTGTGCGGTGCCATCGGCGCTCCGGAGATGAGGGCCGCGGCGATCATCGCGGTGGCGTGCGAGACGTCCTCGCCGCCGCCGATCAGCCGCTCGAAGGCGGCACGGAGGGCCGCCGGCTCCTCGGGCCGGGCCAGGTCCGCCAGCAGCTGCGGGAGCAGCGGCGGCAGGTCCAGCCCCGCCAGTTCAAAGCAGGCCGCCAGGTGCAGGAACACGGCCCGGGACTCCGCCGCCGGCCGGAAACCGCACAGCGCCTCGAAGGGCGTGAGCGCGAAGATCATTTCCGGCTTGTGGTTGTCGTCCTTGTAGTTGCGCTCCGTGGCGGCACGGTCGACGCCGGCGTCCTCTTCCCGGGCAAAGCCTTCCCGGGCCTGTTCGAGCGTCGGGTGCACCTGCAGGGACAGGGGACGCTCGGCGGCGAGGACCTTGAGCAGGAACGGCAGCCGCGGGCCGAATTCGGCGATGCTCCCGCCGCCCAGGTGGTGCTCCGGATCTTCGGCGATGAGGGCGTCCAGGTCCCGGCGGCCATTGTCGTCAGAGCCAGCGGCATGCGCTCCGCCGGAGGCGGGCGCCGCGTAGGAGAGCGCCACGGACGGGGAGTCCGGGTGGGCTCCGATCCAGAGTTCGGCTTCGGGGCCGCCGGACGCGGGCCTGCCGAGCAGTTTCGCAATCGCGGTGGTGGAACCCCAGGCGTAGGGCCGGAGGACGTTCTCGAGTTCGTACACAGCCTGGTCCCTATCTGGTCACTGACGTTTGGTCGGTAAAGCGGTGGAGCCTAGAGCGGCGCGCACTGGCCGTTGGTCGCCACCAGGTCGCGGATCGACTGTTCGTCACCGTTGCGCTTGAACTGGTTCAGCATTTCCTCCGTGATCGGCTCGCCGTCGGGCGTCGTCGTCACCGGGGTGAAGTCCGACGGTGACGGCGGGGGCTGCGTCCCGGGGGCAGCGCCGGCGGCGGACAGCAGTCCCGGCGCCGCGGCCTGCGGTACGACAGTGTCAGCGTCGGCACCGGCAGCAGCGGCGGCATTGGCCGCGAGGAGGCCGTCCACCTTCGAGTGGATCTGCTCGAAGTCCGGGACGGTTGAGAAGGAGGCGTCGAAGTCCGGCGGCCCGATGGTCAGGCGGCTCACCTCCTGGCCCTTGGCCTTCATCGCCAGGTCAACGAAGCTGCCAAGCTGGCCGGCGGACACGTTGGAGTCCACCACCTTGGTGCCGGCCTTGGCGATGTCTTCGAACTTGGACAGGAGCGTGGCCGGGTCCAGCTGCTTGAGCATCGCCTGCTGTACGCACTGCTGCCGCTGGATCCGGGCGTAATCGTCCACGAACTCCCGCGAGCGGCCGTACCAGAGGGCGTGGTAACCGTCCAGGGTCTGGTCTCCGGCCGGGATCCAGCCCAGCGGCATGCCGTGGATGCCGTTGGCCTCATCGACCATGTCACCGCTCATCGGGACCCAGCCGCCGGCCTTGATGCGGATGCCGCCCATGGCGTCGATGAGCTTCGAGAAGCCGTCCATGTCCACCAGCACGTAGGCCTGGACCTTGATGCCGAGCGTGCCGGAAACCGCCTCCAGCGTGGCCTGGGCCCCCGGGTCTGCGACGCCGGGGTACAGGTCCTGGTGCTCGTTGGTGACTTCGGTGTTGATCGCGTTGATGAGGCACTCGTCGCCGCAGTCGTAGCCGTCCGGGTAGATCTTGCGCATGGGGGAGTCTTCGCTGAACTGCGCATTCTGGAGGTTTCGGGGCACCGAGATGATGGCGGTCTTGCCGCTCTTGGCGTCGACGCTGATGACGGAGAGGCTGTCCGGGCGGCGGCCCGTGCGGTCCGCCCCGGCGTCGCCGCCCATCATCAGGAAGTTGTACCGGCCCTCGGAAGGTTCGATCGTGGGGCCGTTGGAGGCGAAGATGCTCCCGATCGCGTCGCGGCCCACGTTGAGCACGTAGGCGGCGTAGCCCAGCGAACCGCTGCCGAGGACCATCGCCAGTATGAGTGCCAGCACGACGGCGGGCCGCGCCCTGGGCGCGAGGAGAACGGGCCGGATCAGGCGCAGGGTGTTGTAGAACAGGGCGGCCCAGCCGATGGCCAGCACCACCAGGACGATGACCAGGAGGAGCGAGGTGGCAGGGTTGGCAATGACGTTGATGAGCGTGGAACGCGCCGCCACGAGCAGGACAACCGCCGTCAGGGCCAGCGCCCACACCGTGAACGTGACCCGCAGGGCGATCCTGCCGAGCCGCTTGTTGCCCGCCACGATCTGGGCGCTGCCCGGAACCAGCAGCGTCATCAGGATCAGCAGGAAGGCGCGCTTGGTCAGGACCGGCGCCGCCGCTCCGGAGGGGTAGCGGACGGGGTCGGTCAGGGACGGCTGCGGCTGGTTGCGCCCTTCCGGCCGCTGGCTGTTCTGCGGGGCGGGGGCGTGGCGGTTGGTCATCAGGTGATCCTTAGCGGCTGCCCCGCGGAACGGCGTTTCCGTCGGAGAATACTTCGCTCACTTTTTGCCGGAGGTTGGCACCCTTGCGGGCGGCGACGTCATTGAGTTCCTGGGCGAACTCCGCGAGGTCGGCCCTGAGCCGGGTAGCGAGGTCGTCGGTGCCGCAGGCCAGCATCCGGACGGCCAGCAGCCCGGCGTTGCGGGCGCCGCCGATGGAGACCGTGGCGACGGGAACGCCGGCGGGCATCTGCACGATGGACAGCAGCGAATCCATGCCGTCGAGCGTCTTGAGCGGCACGGGCACGCCGATCACCGGCAGCACCGTGACGGACGCGAGCATGCCGGGCAGGTGGGCGGCGCCGCCGGCCCCGGCAATGATGACGCGCAGTCCGCGCTCGTGCGCCGTCTGTCCGTAGCGGATCATTTCGGTAGGCATCCGGTGGGCTGAGACGACGTCGGCCTCGAAGGGGATGCCGAACTCGGCGAGTGCCTCGGCGGCGGCCTCCATGACCGGCCAGTCCGAGTCCGAACCCATGACGAGCCCGACGATGGGGGAGCCTTTGGGTGCTTCCCGGCTCGCGGCTTGCGTTTCGGTGCTGGGGCTCATGCGGTCTCCTCGGAATGTCCTGGTGCGGTTCCGGCCTGGACCCGCCCGTTCCTGATGATGTTGGCCACGGTGGTGGCCCGCTCGCGGACTGAGGCCACATCCGCCGCCGAGGTGCCGACAAGGTTGACATGGCCGATCTTACGGCCCGGCCGCACGGCTTTGCCGTAGCAGTGGACCTTCGCTGCGGGTTCGCTGGCGAGCGCTGCCGGGTAGGCGGAAAACAGGTCCTGGTTCTCGCCGCCCAGGAAGTTCTTCATGACGACGACCGGCCCGAGGACGTCCGTGGCGCCGAGCGGCAGGTTCAGGATGGCGCGGAGGTGCTGTTCGAACTGGCTTGTGACCGAGCCGTCCTGCGTCCAGTGGCCGGTGTTGTGGGGGCGCATGGCGAGCTCGTTGATCAGGAATCCTGCCCCGACTCCGGGAGTCTCGAACAGTTCGACGGCCATGACACCCGTGACGCCCAGTTCGTTGGCGATCCGGATCGCGGCGTTCTCCGCCGCGGCGGCAACTTCGAGCGGGATGTCCAGGGCGGGGGCGATGACTTCGTCGCACACACCGTCGACCTGGATCGTATGCACCACGGGCCAGGCCCGTGATTCGCCGTCCGGGGTCCGGGCGACGAGGGCCGAAAGTTCGCGGCTGAACGCCACCTTGGCCTCGGCCAGCAGGGGAGACATCGCAGCGAACCACTCCGCGGTCCCGACGGCGTCCTCTGCGGAATCAACGATCCGCACACCCTTGCCGTCGTAGCCGCCGCGCGGGGTTTTCAGGACGACGGGCCAGCCCGTGTTCTCGCCGAACGCAATGAGCTCCGCCACGTCGGCGACGGCGGCCCAGCGCGGGTTGGGGAGCTCCAGCCGGTCGATGGCGGCGCGCATCACTAGTTTGTCCTGGGCGTTGACCAGGGCGTCCGGGCCGGGGTGGACGTTGACGCCGGCCTCGATCAGGGAGCGCAGGTGCCCGGTGGGCACGTGCTCATGGTCGAACGTCAGGACGTCCAGGCCGCGGGAGAACTCGAGCAGGTGCTCCAGATCGGTGTAATCACCGACCGGGGCGTTGGCCACGGCGGAGACGGCAGAGACGTCCTCGCTTTCGGCAAGGACGCGGAGCTCGAAGCCCAGGGCGGTGGCCGCCGGGGCCATCATGCGGGCAAGTTGGCCGCCGCCAACAACACCGATTACAGGAAAAGTCACATCTGCCAGCCTACCGAAAGCCTCGCCTTTCCCCGATTCTGCGCCGACGGATGCGGCAGGCACCCCGCAATCAGCGCTAAAATGGGCCGTTGGCCCAAAGGCCGATAGTTCGAGCAGGCCACGGAGGGTCATGATTACTACACTTACTGAGCGCATGCGCGGGCTTGCTTCGCTCTTCTGGCGCGAAGTGGCCAAGTTCGGCGCAGTGGGAGGTGTTGCGTTCGTCATCGACAACGGACTCACGTACTACCTGATGCACGGTCCGATGACCGACAGCGAGGCCAAAGCCCGGTTTGTCGGCGCCAGCGTCGCCACCGTCTTCTCATGGATCGCGAACCGCTTCTGGACCTTCCGCCACCGCCGCCAGGACAACGTGGTGCGCGAGTTCCTGATGTTCATCCTCATCAACGGGATCGGCA
Source organism: Arthrobacter sp. UYCu712 (assembly GCF_040547005.1). Taxonomy (NCBI): domain Bacteria; kingdom Bacillati; phylum Actinomycetota; class Actinomycetes; order Micrococcales; family Micrococcaceae; genus Arthrobacter; species Arthrobacter sp. UYCu712. The sequence continues at coordinate 85,950 of NZ_JBEPOZ010000005.1, read as the reverse complement.
TCGGCATCTCCACCGGCTTCACCGCCCTCGCCAAGTACAGCTTCGGCATTACCGACAAGAACATGCTGTTCCTCGCCGGCGTAGTCGGCATCCTGGTGGCCACCGTCGTGAGGTTCTTCGCTTACCGCTTCCTGGTGTTCAACAAGGAACTGGACGAAGAGCCGGAGTTCTCCCACGACCACGAAATCATCGAGCGGCACCCGCACCCGCACCCGCACGCGGTGCCCGGTGTCCGTGTTCCGGAGCAGCCCGTCAAGGATCCCGAGCTGCCCGGCCCGCAGGGCTAGCAGCGCGGGCCCTGCCGGCGGTTGATGCGCCTAGCGGGCGTCGACCCGTTCCGCGCCGAGCAGCTTGTCCGTCACCTCGACGTCGGGATGGACCAGCACCACTGACCCGTCGGCCTTCCACGCGCCCAGCGAGCGGGCCAGGGCTGCCTCGAGGCCGTCCCCGGCCGGCACCAGCAGCCGGAGCCCGGCGTCATGCGTCGAGGCGAAACCGTCCAGCAGCCCGGCATGCGTGTGTGCCGCCCCCGCGGTGGTCAGCAGGGCCGGCCGGGAAGCCTCGGGGTCCACATGCGGCATAAAGACGTCGCCATGGGAGCGGACTTCGGCGGCATAGTCGACGACGCCGGTCGGCAGCTCACCGGGCCAGCGCATGGCCAGGGCCGGGAGCGCAACGGCAAGGACGGCGTCGAACGCCCCTTCCGCCGCGGCCGGACCGGGTTCCGCGGTGGCCAGCAGATCGGCTTCGCCGGCGTCGAGCACCAGCTCCATCCCCAGCTGCCACCCGGCGAGTGCCAGGATCAGGGATTTCCAGTGTGCCGGCAGGTCCAGGCGGAGCCGCGTCCCCGGTTCGGCGTCGAGTTCGTCCTGCAGGAGGTTGCTGGTTTTCGCCACCCAGTTGTCCAGGACCCGGCCGGAGAGTTCAACGCGTTCGGCGTCGGGCCCGTACCAGGTGAGCCGTGGCGAGGTGGCCTGGCCGGAACGCAGGGCTGTCATCAGATCGAATGCCGGGATGCTCATGACTTCATCTTGCCACGGCACTCCGGCCGCGCCGCCGGTACGTGTGATCTCCGTCATAGCGCCGGCGGCCGCTCCGTCTCCGATGCCGGAGGCCGGGCCTGAACATCGCCGGGATTTCGGCAAAAACCTTCAAAAGTACTCAGCACCCTGATAAATTCAGTACCGCCGGGCGCCGGTGGGCGAAAAATCCCGGGCGTGGCGTGCCCCGGCAATTGGTGCAAGTTGATTATTATCTCCGCCGTGGCTTGACTCCCGGATACTTACACGCGTGTAATTAGGTATCGAAGGCCAATGCGCAGAAACCGGCACACAACCGAGTGTCCGAGGGTCAGGCAAAGGCTGCAAATCAGGAGGGAAACGCCATGGGGCTTGCAGAGCGTATCCATGAAGATGCCGTCGTTGCCGGCCAGGCGACGGCGAAATACCGTTCACGCGGGGTGCCGAGTGACTGGTATGTGGATCCGGCCGATCCGGACGCAGCAGACCGCTACAACGAACACACACGAGACTCACTCCAGGACCAGGCCACGGCCTTCCTGGCTGCGCATGATGAACTTCTGGCCGGGAGCCCGGACCAGGACAACGATCTTCACGACCCGCCGATGGAACTGCAGACCCTCCACGCAGGCACCACCGCGCAGCCGGTCTGGATCGGGTTGCCGTCCCAGCAGGACTTCGACGATGAAGGCGAGCTCGGATGGCAGACGGATGCGCTGTGTGCGCAGACGGACCCGGAGGCCTTCTTCCCGGAGAAGGGCGGCTCCACCCGCGACGCCAAAAAAGTCTGCGGAGCATGCAATGTACGTTCGCAGTGCCTGGAATACGCCTTGTCCAACGACGAGCGCTTCGGAATCTGGGGTGGCCTCTCCGAGCGGGAGCGCCGCCGGCTTAGGAAGCGGGCAGTCTAATTCTTCAAGTAGTACGAGTCACCGCCGTCGTGGTCTCCCACGACGGCGGTGATTTTCTCCCCAGGACCCTGGCAGCGCTGGCGGGCCAGACCCGGCCGGCGGATGTTGTGATCGGCGTCGACACCGGTTCCCGTGACCACTCAGCAGCCCTCTTGGAGCAGGCGCTGGGCAAGTCCAACGTCACTGTCTTCGAGCGGGCCAGGAGCGGCATGGGCGCCGCCGTGACGGCCGGCCTCAGCGCCCTTGCACCATGGCCCGCAGCGGCCGGTGCAGAAGCCCCCGCAGTACCGGACGGCTCCGGCAGCCGGCCGGGGTCGGACTGGATCTGGCTCGTGCACGACGACGCCGCACCTGCCCCCGAGGCTCTCGCCGAGCTGCTCCATGCCGTGGAGCGGGCCCCGTCCGTCACGGTGGCCGGCTGCAAGCAGCTGGACTGGCAGACCGAGCGGCGGCTCATCGACGTCGGCCTCTCCACCAGCCGCTGGGCCGAACGGCTGACACTCATCGACGCCGACGAACTCGACCAGGGCCAATACGACGGCCGCACCGACACCTTCGCCGTGAACTCCGCCGGCATGCTGATCCGCCGCGACGTCTGGGAGCAACTGAGGGGCTTCGACCCGGCCCTTCCCGGCACGGGTGACGACGTCGACTTCTGCTGGCGGAACCGGCTGGCCGGACACCGCGTGGTGGTTGTTCCGAGCGCGAAAATGTTCCACGTTTCGCACCGGCCCCATGCCATGGGCAATGCGAAAGCGGCCCGCAAGGCGCAGGTCCACCTGCGGCTCAAGCATTCGGCCGGCTGGAAGGTTCCGCTGCACGCGGCAGGCGCACTCCTGGGGAGCCTCTTCAAACTTGTCCTGAGCATCGCGGTCAAGGACCCCGGCCACGGCTTCTCGCAGCTGCTCGCCACCTTCGTGGCCTTGGGACGGCCCGCCGCGGTGATCCGCGGCCGGCGCAACGCCGCCCGCACCCGCCGCATCCGCCGCTCCGTCATTAAAGGACTGCAGACCCCGCGGCGTGAGGTCTGGGCCCACCGGCGCTCCCTGATGGAAGCCCTCGGCGCGGACGACGCCGGAGAGGCCCTCGCCGGCCACGGACTGGCCGAACAACCCAGCGGAGACTCCGCCGACGACTTCGCCGCCCTCGCCACCACCGAGCGCGGCTGGGTGGGCAACGGCGCGCTGCTCGCGGTGCTCGTCACCACGGCAGCCTCCCTGATCGGCCTGCTCAGCCTCTTCCAGGCCGAGGCCGTCTCCGGCGGCGCACTGATTCCTGCTTCGCTGCAGCTCTCCGAAATCTGGGGCCACGCCTCAGGCTGGTGGATTACCCTCGGCGCTGGCCTCCCCGGCCACGGCGACCCCTTCGGCTACGTGCTGTGGGTCCTGGGCCTGCTCGGCGCGGGGGATGCCAACGCCGCCCTGGTCTGGCTGCTGGTCCTCGCCATGCCGTTGTCCGCGCTCGGCGCCTGGTTTGCGGCCGGCGCGCTGACGCAGCGGCGCCGGCTCCGGCTGGCGGCCGCCTTCATCTGGGCCGGCGCGCCGGCCCTCCACGTGGCCTTGAACCAGGGACGTGTCGGGGCGTTGCTCGCCCACGTCATGATGCCCCTGCTCGTCCTCGCCCTGCTGCGGGCCACCGGCACCGCCGTCGGCCGCGGCCATCATGCCGTTCCGGCCCCGGGGGAGCGGTCCCTGGCCGAAAAGCCCCCGGCCCGGCCCGGCATCAACGGGACGCCCTCCTGGACCGCGGCGGCCGCAGCAGGCCTCGCCCTGGCCGTCGTCACCGCGGCTGCTCCGGCGCTGCTGGTTCCCGCCGCAATCGTGGTTGTCCTGTGTGGTCTGCTTCTGGGCCGCCGCGGACGCACCGTGTGGTGGGCTCTGCTGCCCAGCGTGGCGCTGTTTGTGCCGTTCGCTTTCTCCGCCATTGACCGGCCCCGCGCCTTGCTGGCGGACCCCGGCATGCCGCTGGGGTTCGACGCGGCGCCGCTCTGGCAGCAGGTCCTGGGCCAGCCGCTGCGCTTCGCAGCCGACGGCGGACTGACCGGCCTGCCGTTCTTCGGCGGTTCCGCCGGCACGCCCGTTGTGCCGTGGGCGCTCCTGCTCGCGTTGCTGATCGGCCTGCCCGTCCTGCTGTTGGCAATGGCCGCACTCTTCCTGCCGGGCCGGCGGGCGCTCGTGGCCCGTTGGCTGTGGGCGGCCGCGGTGCTCATGCTGTCCGGCGGCTGGCTCGCCGGACACGTCGCAACGGGTGCCAGCGCAAGCGTGCTGGTGACCCCGTTCACCGGACCCACCGTGTCCGCCGCGGCGTTCGCCGTCCTCGGCGCAGCGCTGCTCGGCGCAGAGGGCCTGCTGGCCTCCGCCGACCGGGCCACGGCGCTGACTGCCGGACGCCGGATCCTGATCCGCACCACGGCAGCCACAGCCACGGTCCTCCTGCTCGCGGGACCGTTGGCCGGACTTGCCGTGTGGACCGCACAGAACGTCCTCCAGCCGCCAGCACCGGCAGCTGCCGCCGCGGACGCCCAGGCATCCACCGATGGCACAGCGGCCGGCGCCCTTGCCGGCGGCGGTACCCTCGGCACCCCGCGGCTGGTCCAGCCGGCCGCACCCCGCAGCCTCCCGGCCACTGCGATCGACCGCGGCGAGGGCCCCGAACAGGCCCGGACCCTGATCATCTCCATCACCGGAAACGGCAGCTACAACGCAACGCTGATGCGCGGCGCCGGCACCACCCTCGACGCCCTGTCGGCGGTCGCTTCCGCCCGCCCCGTCCTGGGCGAGCCGGGCAGCGAGTCGGTCCGCGACGACGACGCCGTCGCTGGATCCCTCCGCAGCGTCGTGGCCACGATCGTGGCCGGACAGGGCGTGGACCCGAGGGAAGACCTCGAGCGGCTCGGAGTCGGCTTCGTGGTCCTCCGCGCCGCCGACACCGCAGCCCAGCTCACGGCCGGCAGGATGGACGCCGTCCCGGGGCTCGTCGCCGTCGGCAAGACGGACGTCGGCTGGCTCTGGCGGATCAGCCCGCTGAACCAGCCGGTCATCGAGGCCGCCGACGTCGCGCACCGCGTGCGGATCCTCGACGGTGCCGGGGCGGCCATCGGGCTGCTCCCCTCGGAAGCGGTTTCCGCCGCCGCCGCAGTGCTTGCCGGCCCGGAGGGCCGCCTGGTGGTGCTGGCCGAACGCGCCGACCCGGGCTGGAGCGCCTGGCTCGACGGACGCCGGCTCACCGCAACCACCTCGGGCTGGGCACAGGCCTTCACCCTGCCCGCCCAGGGCGGCCAGTTGAGCATCCGCTATGAGGCGCCCTGGGCCCTCTGGGCAGGAATCGCACAGGCCGTTGTGATCGGACTGACCGTCCTGCTCGCCATCCCCATGCCGGCACGCCGGCCGAACACCGGGCTCTCACGGGACGAAGGCTCCCTGCGTAAGGAACACCAGCATGCATAAGGAAGCCGACGCCGGATCGAAGGACAGCCCGGAGGCCGCCCAGCAGCAGGCGGACAACCCGGGGCAGCCGGCGGAAAACGAAAACGACAGCCCAAACGAAGTCGAGAGCACAGTGCGGCCGCGGCGCAGACTGTTCCCGCGCGGCGGCACCCTCGGCGGGGTCCTCTCCGCCCTCGTGCTCGTCGCCGCGGGTGGCGGCCTCGTGTCGGCCGCCACGCTGACGCCCCACGACACAAGCGGGAGCCGGCAACTGGAAGCGCCCCTCGTCGCCGTTCCCGCCGGGGGCAGCGTCGGAGTCTGCCCGGGTCCGGCCAGGCTGCTTGAAGGCACAACCGTGGGCACGGATCCGCAGTTCAGCCCCGAGTCCGCCACCGCCAAGAGCGCCGTCAATGCCGTTGTGCTCAGCTCCACCGCGGGCGTCCTGCCCGGGAGCCGGCTCGCCTCGCTGAAGGGCAAAACCCTCGTCGAACTGGCCAAAGCCGCGGACCCGTCCGCTCCGGCAACTCCCGATGCCAAACCCGCCGCCGGTGCTCCGGCGCAGCTGGCAGGGGTGGTGCCGCAGCACGGCGTCGACGCGGTCAGCGTCCTGAGCGCCGATGCTCAGGCCAACCGGCAGGCCGCTGCCGGCGCGGTCATGAGCTACAACGCCACGGACGGGGACCTCCGCGGCTCTGCCGCCGCCGACTGCCAGCAGCCGGCCAACGACCTGTGGCTGGTCGGGGCGAACACGGCGCTCGGCCGGACCGCCGTCCTGAACCTCACCAACGCCTCCAGCACCCCGGCCACGGTCAGCCTGGACCTCTTCGGTGCCAAAGGCCTGATCCAGGCCCCCGGCAGCCGTGGACTCCTCGTGGCGCCCGGTACCACCCGCTCCATCATCCTGGCCGGGCTCGCCCCGGGGCAGGAGCGGCTCGGTGTCAGGGTGCGGAGCGCCGGCGGCCCGGTGGCCGCCATCATCGAGCAGAGCGTGCTGCGCGGGCTCACCCCCGGCGGCGTCGACTTCATCGTGCCCGGAACGGCACCCGCGGCCCGTCAGGTGATCTCCGGCGTCGAGGTACAGGATCCTGCCGCCGTGGCTGACCTCATCTCCAAGCCCGGTTCCGCCGACGCCGGACCATCCCTTCAGATCACGGTGCCCGGAGCGGCCGACGCGGTCGTGGCCGTCAAACTGTTCGGCCAGGACGGGCAGAAGGCGCTGCCCGGCGGCGGCGTCGTGCAGGCGAAGGCCGGCGCGACGACGGAAGTCGCCCTGGCGGGGGTGCCGGCGGGGTATTACACGGTCGAAGCCAGCTCCGATGTCTCCTTCACCGCCGCCGCGCGCGTCACCAGGGGACTGGCCGCCGGGGAGGCTTCCGATGTCGCTTGGTCGCCGGCCTCGGCCCGGCTGGGAAGCCAGCACGTCGTGCCCGTCCCCGCCGGCGGGAACCGGTTCCTGGTGTTCGGCGCGCCGGCCGGCCGGGCCACGGTCTCCTACACACCGGTCACCGCTGACGGGAAAGTCCGGACGGCCGCGGCCGCCGATATCGGCGGCGGAACCACGGCCTCCATCAAGGTCCCGGCCGATGTGGATGGTTCGGCGATTGTCGGGTATCTGCTGTCCGCCGCCGGGGAGCCGGCCTACGGCGCCGTCGTCCTGCAGCAGGAGGGCACACAGGACATTTCAACCATCGCCGTGGCACCCGGGGCCGCCGGCCAGGAACGGGTCCCGGTCAGCCTGGGGTACTAGGCGCGCCGCCTAGTAGCGGCGGCGGTACACCGGGTCCAGGGACTCGGGCGGCACCCCGAGCATTTCCGCGGTGTGTTCCACCACGACGTCGTGGACGAGGTCCTGGAGTTCTTCCCGGCTGCCGCAGGCCTGTTCCACCACCCGCCGGAACAGGGTGATGACGGGACCTTCCTCCGCCGTGGCGGGGGTGTACTCGCCCATCGGGGCGGGGGTTCCTTCGGCAACGAGCTGCTCCAGGCCCGGCGGGATCTCGTCCACGGCGAAGCGGACGCCGTCCAGGGTCTTGCCCCAGATGTCATGGAGCCGCTGGGCCGAATCAAGCACAAAGTCATCAAACCGGTCGGAGCGGGTCCGGTAGCCCGGCAGGTTGGGGAGCATGAGTTCACCGCGAAGTCCCCGGCCGTGCCTGTTCCTGCGGCGTTGCCGGAAGCCTTTCGGTTCCGCGGTGCGGCCGGAACCTGCGGGCGCGGAAGCGGCGTCAGCTGCGGCGTCGGGGTCAGCCAAGCGGACCGTAAAACCCGGATCTTGGTGCGATGACTGCATATGTTGACTCTAAACCCGGCAGATGATTTACGCGACACGGGCTCCGCGACCCGCCGCCGCAGCTCATTGCGCCGGGCGGCACGTTTCAATGCGCGGTTCCGCCGGGGAGGGGGAGTAGTCTGTGATGTCGTGGGTGCAATTCGTCTTTGTTCAAGGTCAGCCTGCCGCAATTCAGCGGTGGCCACTTTGACGTACGTCTATGCCGACTCCACCGCCGTTCTGGGCCCCCTTGCAACCTATGCCGAACCGCATTGTTATGACCTGTGCGAACAGCACGCCGGGTCCCTGACCGTTCCGCGGGGCTGGGAAGTCCTGCGCCTGGCCATGCCGGCCACACCCGCCGGGCCCGGTCCGGATGACCTGCTCGCCCTGGCCAACGCCGTCCGTGAGGCCGCATCGCGCCCGTCCGCGCCGGAGACGGCCCCGGGGCAGCGGAGCGCGCACCCGGCCCTGGAAGCGCCGGCCGCGGCGGAAGGCACACGCCGGGGGCACCTGCGCATCCTGCGCGAACCTTCGTGAGCTGCAACTGGCGGTAGGCTGGGAACTGCAAAATCCGTAAGCCACCGGCGCCTGCTGCGGCGTCCACCAGGGAGCGTTCACCATGCCGAATCTCAGTCCTGAGCTCTTGTCTGTCCTGCGATGCCCCGTTACCGGATCCGCGCTGGTCCAGGACGGCGAAGAGCTCGTCGCCACCGCGGCAGACGACTCCGGCGCGAAGCCGCGATACCGGATCGAGGACGGCATCCCGCTGCTGCTCCCGCCGGAGCTGCTGTCGGCAGCCACCTCGGCGCCCTCCGACCAGCACGACGCCGGTCCCCGCACCACCGCCGGATAGGGCCGCAACGCCGGATTCAGCCAATCCCTGCGACGCCCGGCGCCGAACCACCTTCAGTCAACGATATGCAAGGTCACAGTCACCCGGCCACCGACGACCAGCCGGCTACACAAAGGATTCACATGACTTTCGATTACAAGATTGCGGACATCTCCCTGGCCGAGGCGGGCCGCCACCAGATCCGCCTCGCCGAGCACGAAATGCCCGGACTCATGTCCCTGCGCGAAGAATTCGGCGCCAGCCAGCCGCTCCAGGGTGCCCGGATCGCCGGATCGCTGCACATGACGGTCCAGACCGCCGTCCTGATCGAAACCCTCACCGCCCTCGGCGCCGAAGTGCGCTGGGCTTCCTGCAACATCTTCTCCACCCAGGACGAAGCCGCCGCCGCCGTCGTGGTCGGAACCGGAACGGTTGAGGACCCGCAGGGTGTCCCCGTGTTCGCCTGGAAGGGCGAGACCCTCGAGGAATACTGGTGGACCGCCCAGCAGATCCTGACCTGGCCCGGCGCCGACAGCAACCCGGAGCTCGGACCGAACATGATCCTTGACGACGGCGGCGACGCCACCATGCTGGTCCACAAGGGCGCGGAAATCGAAGCCCTCGGCGCCGTCCCGTCCGCCGCCGCCGACGAATCGGAGGAAGGCCGCGTCTTCCTGGACGTGCTGCGCGCCTCCCTGCAGGAAGACCCGCAGAAGTGGACCAGGGTGGGATCCCGCCTGCTCGGCGTGACCGAGGAAACCACCACCGGCGTCCACCGCCTGTACCAGCTCGCCGAGCAGGGCAAGCTGCTGTTCCCGGCGATCAACGTCAACGACTCCGTCACCAAGAGCAAGTTCGACAACAAGTACGGCATCCGCCACTCGCTGCCGGACGGCATCAACCGGGCCACCGACGTGCTCATGGGCGGCAAGGTCGCCGTCGTCTGCGGCTACGGCGACGTCGGCAAGGGCGCGGCGGAAGCCTTCCGCGGCCAGGGTTCGCGCGTGATCGTCACCGAGATCGACCCCATCTGCGCGCTCCAGGCAGCCATGGACGGCTACCAGGTGGCCAAACTGGAATCGGTCCTCAGCGAGGGACACATCTTCATCACCACCACCGGCAACAAAGACGTCATCATGGCCGAGCACATGGCCGGGATGCGCGACAAGGCGATCGTGGGCAACATCGGCCACTTCGACAACGAGATCGACATGGCCGGGCTGGCCCGGATCCCCGGCATCAAGAAGGTCGAGATCAAGCCGCAGGTGCATGAGTGGGTGCTCGACGCCGACCCCGCCACGGGAGAGAGCGGCCGCTCCATCATCGTGCTCTCCGAGGGACGGCTGCTGAACCTCGGCAACGCCACCGGCCACCCGTCCTTCGTGATGAGCAACTCCTTCGCCAACCAGACCATTGCCCAGATCGAGCTGTTCACCAAGCGGGACCAGCCCGCGGGCGAACGCGAATACGACAATCAGGTCTACGTGCTGCCGAAGATCCTCGATGAGAAGGTGGCCAGGCTGCACCTGGAGGCCCTCGGCGTGGAACTGACGGAGCTCTCCAAGGACCAGGCCGCGTACCTTGACCTTGAGGTGGCCGGCCCCTACAAGCCGGAGCACTACCGCTACTAGGAGCCGGCACAGCTGGAAGGGGCTTGCGGACCGCCCGGTCCGGAGCCCCTTCTTTGTGACCGTATCGTGGTGGAACCGGCCGGTGGATTGGGCCGCGGGTTCGCTTATGCTGGCAAGGTAACGTCTGGAAGGACTGAGTATTGTGATCGCCCCGAACGGCTGGAGCACCCGCCGCAAGCTCGTCCTGCTCGGAGCGGTGTGTGCCCTGGCGGCCGGCGGCGGAGTGTTTGCCGCGGCAGGTCCGCTGGCCCACCCGTCGTTCGCGTCCGAGGCCGCGTCGCCGGAACGTTCGACGCCGGGGCTCGCCTTCCCCGTGGTGGCCCCGGTCAAGCTGGACGTCTCCCCGGCGAACGCCGCCACCCAGGTCAACCCGGGCGCGCCGGTGACCTTGAAAGTCAGCAACGGAAAAATCGAGCGCGTGGCCCTCACCAGCGATTCCGGTGACGCCGTGAAGGGCGCACTCAGCGCCGGAAGCTCCGGCTGGACAGCGTCGGAGCCGCTGAAATTCAACACCCGTTATACCTACACCTTCTCCGTGCTGGATGGCGCGGGACGCAAGAGCAACGCCACACGGAGCTTCACCACGGTCTCGACCGCCAATGAGGCCGACGCCGCGATCTACCCGCTGGACGGTATGAAAGTCGGGGTCGCGCAGCCTCTGCAGATCACTTTCAGCGAGCCGGTCGTGAACCGGGACGCCGTCGAGAAGGCCATCAAGATCACGTCCACCTCCGGGCAGGCCGGTGACTTCCACTGGTTCAGCGACACCATGGTCCGGTACCGTCCGGAGAATTTCTGGGCCGCCAACAGCACCGTCACGATGGACATGCAGCTGTTCGGCGTGGACCTCGGCAAGGGGCAGATCGGCAACTTCAACAAGAAGGTCAGCGTCCACATCGGCGACAAGAAGGTCGCGATCGCGGACGCGACCGCGCACACGTTCACAGCCAGCATCAACGACCAGCAGGTCGGCAAGTGGCCCGCGACCATGGGCGACACCCGGTTCCCCTCCGCCCGCGGGTACCTCGTATTCATGGAGAAGTACCGCGTGGAGCACATGGATGCGTCCACCATCGGACTCAAGCCGGGCGATCCCGCGTACTACGGCCAGCTCGACGTCAACTTCGCCACGCGCTTGACCACAAGCGGGGAGTTTATCCACCAGGCCACGGACTCGGCCATGCCCTATCTCGGCAAGGCAAACCTCTCGCACGGCTGCATCGGCCTGGGACCGGACGGGGCGCAATGGGTGTTCGACAACATGACGACCGGTGACGTGGTCCAGGTGGTCAACACCGAAGGAGACTTCGCCGCCTTCGACGACGGCTACGGGGACTGGAACATCCCCTGGGCGCAGTACGCGAACTGAGGTGAACGACCGCGGACAGCTCCGCGGATGCTTGGAGCGGAGATTCGGGTGGGGGACGGAAGATGGAAGAAATGACGAAGGTTCGGGGTATGGGGCGCCGGCGCGAAGGGCCCGTCAGCGGTCCGCAAGCCAGCGGCCCGGGCGGCGGAAAGTCCACCGGGAAAATGGCCGCCGTGCTGCTGCTCTGCGCGGCGGTCGGCGCGGGCGGGATCGGTGTCGCCAGCGCCCCGGGATGGGCTGACGGCGCCATGCCCTCGGAATCGTCCACCCCGATGCGGAACGTGCCCGGCCTCGCAGCCCCCGTGGTCAAGCCGGTGGATCTGGGCGTCACGCCCACCGACGGCGCCAAGGGCGTCAACCCTGCCTCGACACCCTCCATCAAGGCAGTCAACGGCCTCGTCAAAGACGTGGTGCTGGAACCCGCCAGCGGGGGAGACCGGGTGCCGGGTGCCACCAGCGCGGACGGCTCCACCTGGACCGCGGAAGATCCGCTGGAATTCAACACCAAATACAAGTACGACTACACGATCGTCGACCAGGCCGGCCGGGAGACGAAAAAAGCCCAGACCTTCAGCACCGTGGCAAAGGCCAACGAGGCCGATGCCGCCGTCTACCCGCTGAACGGCACCACCGTCGGGTCCGGACAGCCCATCGAGATTGTCTTCAGCGAACCCGTGCTGAACAAGGAGGCGATGGAGAAAGCGGTCGCCGTCACCGTCTCGTCCGGCCAGCCCGTCGCCTGGCGCTGGTACTCGGACCGGCGCGTCCGGATCCGGCCCGAAGCCTTCTGGGCCGCCAACACCCAGGTCACGGTGGACTTGAAACTCTTCGGTGTGGACTTCGGCAACAAGATGATCGGGAACGCCGACGCGAAAGTGTCCTTCAACGTCGGCCCGCAGCGCCTCGCCGTCGTCGATGACATCACGAAGACGATGAAGGTGTACTTCGACGGCCAGCTCGTCCGGACCGCACCGGTCACGCTGGGGGATGCGGAGTGGCTCTCGCCCACCGGCTTCGCCGTCATCATGGAGCAGGAGCGGACCTCCAACTTCAACGCCGGAAGCATCGGGCTGAAACCGGGCGACAAGGGCTACTACGCGCCGCTGACCGTCGAATACGCCAACCGGCTGACCAGCTCCGGTGTGTACGTCCACCAGGCCCTCGAATCGGCCTGGCGTGCGGTGGGGAGAGTCAACGTCTCCCACGGCTGCGTCGGACTGCTGCCGGCGGACGCCGCCTGGTTCTTCAACAACATGAAGACCGGAGACGTGGTCCAGACCCTCAACACCGGTGCACCGGCCGTGGAACCGCTCGAAGGATTCGGCGACTGGAACATCCCCTGGGCCCAATACGCCAAACGGTGACGGCCGGGCGCCCGCCGGGCGCGGGCAGGGCAACGAAACAGCCGCGCTGAATCGGGGTTGTTCCGGGGTGGCACCTCGCCCGGCCACAGGGTCTGGCGGTAGGCTCAGAACCAGATATGTTGCGTTGCCGGGCGCTGGCCGGGCGGCACGGAAGCCTACGGAAGCGAAGCTGCAGTGACTGATACAAGTCCCACCCCTCCGAACCGGCAGGATCCGCATCTGGATCCGGTCGATGACAGTGATGAACCCGCCTTCGACTGGATGAAGCCCGCCTCCGCAGACAAGCGCGAAGAGACCGGCACCGAACCCGCCGCCACCGCGCCTGCTGCGGGGACCGCCGCCGTGCCGCCTGGCAGCCGTGCCGACCGCAAGGCCGCAGAAGCCGCCGCCGGAACGTCCGGCCCGGCGCCCGAGCCGCTGCACACCTCCGCCCTGCAGATCCGCCCGCCTGAAGAGGAGGTGGAACGCCGGAACACCGAACGTGAGCACGCGGCGAACACCAAGCCCGTCCTCCCGCGCGTCATGCAGGTCCTGCTCGCCGTATGCTACCCCGTCATTCTGCTGGTCCTGGCGGTCCGGGCAGTGACCAGCCCCCTGTTCCTGTGGGTCGAGTACAACCGTCCCGGCTTCCCGGGCGACGGATACGGCTTCAGCACGGATGACCGCATGACCTATGGCTCCTACGCCGTGGACTACCTCGGCAACTGGGCCGGCCCGCGCTATCTCGGCGAACTCGTCGACCGCAGCGGCGACCAGCTCTTCAAGGCCGGCGAAGTCAGCCACATGGCGGACGTCAAACTGGTCATCCTCTCCGCCTTCGGGGCAGGCATCCTGCTGATCCTGCTCAGCCTCATCGCCGTGATCTACCTGCGGCGCCGCAGCACCGGGGGAGTCCGCCGCGGACTCTTCGCCGGCTCCCTCGTCACCCTCGTCATCATCACCGGCCTGGGCGTGCTGGCCGTACTCGGCTGGGAGCAGTTCTTCACCGAGTTCCACCGGGTATTCTTCGCCAACGGAACGTGGACCTTCTCCTTGCAGGACACGCTGATCCGGCTGTTCCCGGGCCAGTTCTGGGTGGACGCCGGCATCGTGATCGGAGCCATTGTCCTGCTCGCCTCCCTCGTCACCCTGGTCCTCACCTGGCCGACGCGCAAGCGCCGCGGCGTGCTGAAAACCGATCCGGCCGCGGCCGGAACCGCGAGGGACGAGGCGAGGGACGAGGCGGCGGACGACGCCGCGGCCGACGACGCGGCGGTGGACCACGCGAACGCCGGGCCTGCTGCAAAGCGGTCCCTCTTCAAACGCAGCAAGGACCGGAAAGCCGGGGATGGTGCCGAGGATCAGCCTGCCGGCACCGACGCACCCGCGACTGCCGACGCGGACACCGGTACTGCTCCGGCGCCTGCCGGCGGCAAGGCTTCCCGGGGGCATACCAGCAGCGTCTGACGGTCCAGCAGCTCAAAGTCCACAAGGCGGCGGCCGGCACCATGGTGCCGGCCGCCGCTGCGTTAACCCCGTGCCTGTGGGCTCGGTTCAGCGTAGATCCGGTTGATGTGCGTTTCGAAATCCCGCACGACGGCGGCCCGCTTGAGTTTGAGGGACGGGGTCAGGTGCCCGGATTCCACCGTGAAATCGGCGGCCAGGATGACGAAAACGCGGATCGATTCGGCCCGGGACACAAGCGAGTTTGCCTGGTCGACGGCGCCCTGGATGGCCGCCCGGACGAGTTCATGACTGGTCGCCTCGGCCACGCCCATGGCAGGGACCTTGTGCAGGGCGCACCAGTTCTCCAGACCCTCGGGATCAAGGTTGACGAGCGCGGAAACGAACGGTCGGCCGTCCCCCAGCACCACGGCCTGGCCCACCAGCAGGTGCTCGCGGATCTTTTCCTCGAGCGGACCCGGGGCCACGTTCTTGCCGCCGGCGGTGACCAGCAGGTCCTTCTTCCGGCCGGTGATCGTCAGGAAACCGTCCCCGTCGAGGGACCCGAGGTCCCCGGTGCGGAAGAAGCCATCCACAAACGACTCGGCGTTGGCGGCGGCGTTGGCGTGATAGCCCTTGAAGACGCCGATGCCGCGGACCAGGATCTCGCCGTTGTCGGCGATCCGGATGGTGGTGCCCGGCACCGGGATGCCGACGGTCCCCACCTTTGTGCGTCTCGGGGTGTTCGCCGTGCACGGCGCTGTCGTTTCGGTCAGTCCGTAGCCTTCGAGGACGGGGATCCCGGCGCCGCGGAAGAAGTGGGCGTCATGGGAGCTCAGCGGGCTGGCACCGGAGACGGTGTAGCCCAGCTGGCCGCCGAACGCCTGCCGCAGCTTCGGATACAGAAGCCGGTCGAACATGGCGTGCTTGGCGCGGGACGCCAGGCCGGGCCCGGGCCCCGTGCCCTGCGCCGCGGCGTCGAGGGCCTTCGAATAGTCGACGGCGACGGCGGCGGCCGCCCCGAACAGCCGTTGCTTGCCCGCCAGCGCCGCTTTGTGCGCCGCCCCGGCGTAGACCTTTTCAAGAATCCGGGGCACCACCAGCAGGAACGTGGGCCGGAAACTGGACAGGTCCTCGAGTAATTCCTTGGCACTGGAGGTGTGGCCCAGGGTGGTTCCGGCGCTCAGGCAGATGACCTGGACGGCGCGGGCGAGGACGTGCGCCAGCGGGAGGAACATCAGAGTGCGGGAATGGGGCTGCAACAGGATTTCGGGCAGGAACAGCACGATGTTCCTGGCCACGAGCGCGAAGTTCCCGTGGGTGATCTCGCAGCCCTTGGGACGGCCCGTGGTGCCCGAGGTGTAGACCAGCGAGGCGACGTCCGCCAGCCCCGCGGTGGCCCGGTGCCGCTCAAGCTCCGCGTCGCCCACCCCGGTGCCCGCGGCGGCGAGGCTGCCGAGGTTGGGGGCGCCGCCGTCGTACTCCATCCGGACCACCGGGACCAGGCGGTCCCCAAGCAGCTCGGAGGTGTCCAGCACCGCCTGGACAAGGTCGGCCCGGGCCTGGTTTTCGGCGAACACGCGCCGGGCGCCGGAGTCATGGAGAATCCACTCGACCTGGCTGGCGGAGGATGTCTCGTAGATGGGGACCGTCACGCCACCGGCAAACCAGATGGCAAAGTCCACCACGGTCCACTCATAGCGGGTGCCGGCCATGACGGCCACGGTTTCCCCCGGGGCGATGCCGCCGGCGATGAGGCCCTTCGCCAGCGCCGTGACCTGGCCCAGGAACTGCTGCGCCGAGACGTCCGTCCAGCCGGCGGGACCTTTGCGGGAGTACAGCGGATGGACCGGATCCTTGGCATGCTGTGCCAGCAGCAGGTCCGTCACGTTGCTGTCCGGATCCAGCTCGACTAGCAGTCCGGTACTTGCTTCTCTCACAGCCGTCTCTCCGTTCCGGGTCCGCCCGGTGACGGCGGACTTACCTTATAATCCTGCCCTAGATCCAGGACGGCATCCACATCCGGAACCGCCAGTCCTGGTAGGGGATGGTCTCGGCAGTCCAGACCGGATAGAAGAACGCGGACACCACGATGGCCGTGACCACAAAGAGCGTCACGAAGTACAGGCCGGAACGCCGGCGCCACAGCGGATCCGTGCGTTTGCCCAGCACCAGCCCCAGGCAGTAGACGAGGGCCAGCACCAGGAAGGGCTCAAAGGACACGGCGTAGAAATAGAACATGGTGCGGTCGGGATACATGAACCAGGGGAGGTAGCCGGCGGCGATCCCCGCGAGGATGGCCCCGGCCCGCCAGTCGCGCCGGCCGGCCCACCAGAACAGCAGGACGCCGAGGCAGACGGCGGCGCTCCACCAGATCAGCGGGTTGCCGACCGACAGGATGGCCGTGGTGCAGCTGCCTACACTGCAGCCCGGGCTGCCCGGTTCGGGGGATTCGTAGAAGAACGACGTCGGCCGGCCCAGCACCAGCCAGCTCCAAGCGCTTGCCT
The DNA here is from genome assembly GCF_040547005.1 of Arthrobacter sp. UYCu712. Classification (NCBI taxonomy): domain Bacteria; kingdom Bacillati; phylum Actinomycetota; class Actinomycetes; order Micrococcales; family Micrococcaceae; genus Arthrobacter; species Arthrobacter sp. UYCu712. The sequence goes on along the minus strand of NZ_JBEPOZ010000005.1, from coordinate 69,198 downwards.
CGTAGGGATGGTCCGAGTTGAGCCCCTGATGGAACCTGTACGCCTCGAGATGGTAATGGGCCAGGGACCGGACGGCGTTGGGCAGCCATCCCCATTCCGCCGACGGATTGGTGTCCGCCCAGTGCCGGAAGTAGGCGTCCTTGGAACGGAACCAGCCGGTCCAGCTGGCGGCGTAAGTGAGGGCCGCGACCGGCACGATGCTCAGGAAGGCGGGGATGCCGTCCTTGAGGATCCCACCGCTGATCCAGCCATGGATTCCGGCGATCCGGCGGGCGCTCAAGTCCCAGAAGACGGTCAGCAGTCCAAAGCCGGCCAGGAAGAACAACGCGGACCATTTCGTTCCGACCGCGAGCCCCAGGCACACCCCGGCAGCGATCCGCCACCAGCGGATGCCCAGCCACGGGCCGGAGGCGAGCTGGAGCGGGGAGGGTCGGCCGTTGGCGGAGCCCGAGGCCAGCCTGCCGAGCCGCTCCGCGAGCCGGCGCCGGCCGCCGTCGCGGTCCATCAGCAGGGCGCCGAACGCGGCAAGGATCCAGAACATCAGGAAGATATCCAGCAGCGAGGTGCGGGACATCACCAGATGGTGTCCGTCCACCGCCAGCAACACCCCGGCCACGGCCCCAAGGGTCAGCGAGCGGAACAGCTTCTGGGCAATCAGTGCCAGCAGGAAGATCGACAACGTGCCCGTCAGGGCGGCTCCGAAGCGCCACCCGAAGGGATTGTCCGGTCCGAAGAGCCACATCCCGGCGGCGATCATCCATTTGCCGACCGGCGGGTGCACCACGTACTCCGGCGTGTCCAGCAGGACTCCGGGATTCCCGGCGATGAACGAATCGTTGGCCTTCTCCGGCCACGCGCGCTCATAGCCACTGATCAGGAACGAATAGCCGTCCTTGACGTAGTAGGTTTCGTCGAAGACGAGGTTGCGGGGCACGTCCAGCCGGACAAAGCGCAGCACCCCGCCGAGCGCGGCGGTGATGGCCGGGATGAGCCAGAACCACAACCGCAGCGACGGCGGATAGTCCCGCCAGCTCCGGATGCCGCCGATCAGGCGTTCCTGGAGCACCTCGGGGGTGAAGGCCTCCGAGGGGCGGCTGACCCAGCGGTGCCCCTCCAGGTTGCGTGCGGAAGGGGCGGTTGAGGGCGCCGGTCCGGCTGAGCCGGCCTCAACGGGCCGCGTGGAGGTCTGCGTCACGTTGCCCATGCTACCTTTCGCGGCTGTGTTCACCGGCCCTCGCCCGCGCGGCAGTAGGCTTGTCTAGTGGACCAACAACTCAGCACCTCCCCGAATCATCCCGACGACGACGGAGGTCCGGCCGAGGCTTCAGCCTCACCGGGGGGCCCGGGCAGGATCGTGCTGGCAGCAACACCGATCGGCAACGTCGGTGACGCCTCGTCCCGCCTGATCGAGCTGCTCATGACGGCGGATATCGTCGCGGCGGAAGACACCCGGCGGCTGCACCGGCTAGTCCAGAACCTCGGCATTACCGTGGGCGGCCGCGTGATCAGCTACCACGAGCACAACGAGGTGGCCAAGACCGCCGAACTCCTGGACCACGTCCGTTCCGGGAAAACCCTGGTGATGGTCACCGACGCGGGAATGCCGTCCGTCTCGGACCCCGGCTTCCGGCTTGTCGAAGGGGCCGTCGCGGCCGGGCTGACCGTCACCGCGGTCCCCGGGCCGTCCGCCGTGCTCACGGCGCTGGCACTCTCCGGACTGCCCACGGACCGTTTCTGCTTTGAGGGATTCCTGCCGCGGAAGGCCGGGGAGCGGTCCTCCCGGCTTGCCGTTCTCGACGCCGAGCGCCGCACCATGGTGTTCTTCGAAGCCCCGCACCGCCTGGAACCGATGCTCCGCGCCCTGCGCGAGCGGTTTGGCGCCGACCGCCGCGCGGCCGTCTGCCGGGAACTGACAAAGACCTACGAGGAAGTCATCCGGGGCAGCCTGCGCGAACTCCTGGAATGGGCCGAAACCAACGAGGTGCGGGGCGAAATCGCCGTCGTGGTGGGGGGCGCCCCGGAACGGGAGCCCGGCCAGCCGGAAGACCACGTGGCTGCCGTGAATGCCCTGATGGCGCAGGGGATCAGGCTCAAGGAAGCAGTCGCCGCCGTGGCCGAAGAGGCCAGGGTCAGCAAGCGCGAGCTCTACTCCGCCGTGCTCGCCGCGCGCTGATCCGGCGGCCGTTCCGGCCACCGGGGGCCGCCGCTTAGCGGCGCACAGGAGCTGTGCAGCTGCACAGCGGATCCCCGTCGACGTAGTGCGTACATGCGTAGACACTCCGGAGAGCGCGGCAGTACCGTGGCAGTAAATCCAGCGCGGTTTTCCAGCGCTGAAACCGAACCTAAACCACCCGAATTGCCGACGAGGGAGTCAATCGTGACTGTAACTGCCCAGCCTATTGTTACTGCGGAGCGCGAGGGCGCTTTGTTGGCCTCTGTTCCGACGGGGCTGTTGATTAACGGAGAGTGGCGTCCGGCGGCGTCGGGGAAGACGTTCGAGGTGGAGGATCCCTCGACGGGTGGGGTGTTGTTGAGCATTGCCGATGCCGGTCCGGAGGACGGGGCGGCGGCTTTGGATGCTGCGGCGGCCGCGCAGGAGTCCTGGGCGAAGGTCCCGCCGCGGGAGCGTGGGGAGATCCTGCGGCGGGCCTTTGAGCTGGTGACGGAGCGGGCGGAGGATTTCGCCCTGCTGATGACCCTGGAGATGGGCAAGCCGTTGGCGGAGGCCCGTGGTGAGGTGGCCTACGGTGCGGAGTTCCTGCGCTGGTTCTCCGAGGAGGCCGTGCGTGCGTTTGGCCGGTATTCGGTGTCCCCGGACGGGAAGTCCCGTTTGTTGGTGACGAAGAAGCCGGTGGGTCCGTGCCTGTTGATTACGCCGTGGAATTTCCCGCTGGCGATGGCGACCCGGAAGATCGCCCCGGCGGTCGCGGCGGGCTGCACGATGGTGCTGAAGTCCGCGAACCTGACGCCGCTGACTTCGCAGCTGTTCGCGGCCGTGATGGTCGAGGCCGGGCTGCCGGCCGGTGTCCTGAATGTCATCCCGACCTCCACGGCGGGGGCGACGACGGGGCCGTTGATCAAGGACCAGCGGTTGCGGAAGCTTTCCTTTACCGGGTCCACCGAGGTCGGCCGGCGGTTGCTCTCGGATGCGTCCGAGACGGTGTTGCGGACCTCGATGGAGCTTGGCGGGAACGCCCCGTTTGTGGTGTTCGAGGACGCCGACGTCGACGCGGCGGTGGCCGGGGCGATGCTGGCGAAGCTGAGGAACATGGGTGAGGCGTGCACCGCGGCGAACCGGTTCATTGTGCACGAGTCGGTCGCGGCGGAGTTCGCGGCGAAGTTCGCCGCGAAAATGGCGGACATGACGACGGCCCGCGGCACCGAGCCGGAGTCCAAGGTCGGTCCGCTGATCGATGCGAAGAGCCGGGACAAGGTCCACGAGCTCGTCACCGACGCGGTGGCTGCCGGGGCGGTGGCGGTGGCCGGCGGCGGTCCGGTGGAGGGCCCGGGGTATTTTTACCAGCCCACCATCCTCACCGGCGTTACCGAGGGATCCCGGATCCTGTCCGAGGAAATCTTCGGACCCGTTGCCCCGATCATCACCTTCGGCACCGAGGACGAGGCCGTCCGGCTCGCGAACAACACCGAGTACGGGCTGGTGGCCTATGTCTTCACCCGTGACCTGAACAGGGGCATCCGGATGGGCGAACGCCTCGAGACCGGCATGCTGGGCCTGAACGCCGGGGTGGTCTCCAACGCCGCGGCACCCTTCGGCGGGGTCAAACAGTCCGGCCTGGGCCGCGAGGGCGGCCTCGAGGGCATCGAGGAATACCTCTACACCCAGTACATCGGCATCGCCGACCCCTACGCCGGCTAGGGAGTCCGCTGGCTCCGGCGCACCCGGCGGAAAACGCCGCGGATCCTCAGCCAGGAACCCGCGGCAGCCCGCCGGGTGCGCTTTGCTGTCTGCGACACCGCACGGAAGGGTGCCGAGACTGACTGCCGCCAGCCCGCCATGACCGACGGCGGCAACCAGGCTGCGCGGAAGCGCACAAGGGGCCGGGCGTTGGCGCGCAGCGCGCCGTGCACGGCCGCGATCCTGGCGGCGGCCTCGCCGCCGGAGCCGACGGAAGTGTCAGCCGTTCCGGTGGAACCGCCGGGGCGGCCGTACTGGTGCCGCTCGAAGTCATCAGTAAGGGACACCACGGCCTGGTTTCCCGCCGCGTCGAGACCACCCGGGTCGCCCAGGGCGCCCGAGGTGCGCAGCCGCTCGGAGAAGTGCCGGGGCGTCTCACTGGTCCGTGGCGCCGCGCCGTAGTCCGTGGCAAGGTCCCGCAGCTCGGCGAAGGCCGGCAACGCTGACCCATCGGCGCCGGCTCCTTTGAGGCGCCGCCGCCGGAGGGCGCCACGCGCCAGCTGGGGAGATGCCACCAGCAGCGCCACCAGCAGCAGCGCGCCGGCGCCGTACAGGGCGGGCAGCAGCCGGCTGCCGGCATCCGCCGCCGATTCCCCGCCCGGGAGCGGGACAGGAGCCACTTGCGGGGTATTGGTCGGTTTGACCTGGTCTTCGGGAATCAGCCCGTCATTGCTTTCGTTGGTGCTGGCGCCGCTGGGAGGAGCGCTTTCCACGGCGTAGGGCGGGACCACCCCGCGTGAAGGCGTCGGTTCGAACGCCACCCAGCCGACACCCTGGAAGTAGAGCTCCGGCCACGCGTGGGCGTCACGGGCATCCACCTCGTACTCCGGCAGCGCCCCCTGGCCCGCAATCGAGACGGTGCTACCGGTGGGACGGCCCGGGGCGTAGCCGACGGCGATGCGGCTCGGGATTCCCTCCAGCCTGGCCATCACGGCCATGGCCGAGGCGAAGTGGATGCAGTAACCGCTCTTCTGGGTGAGGAAGTCCGCCAGCACGGAGAGTCCGTTGCCGTCATAGCCGCCCTGCACCGGCGACTGGAGCGAGTAGGTGAACTCGAGGGACCGCAGGTATTTCTGGATCGCCATCGCCCGCGCGTACGGCGTCTGGACGCCGGAGGTCACGGCATCCGCCGTTTTGCGCACGATTTCCGGAACGTTTGCCGGCGGCCGCAGGAACACCTCGGGGACGCCTTGGTTCGCGGCAGGAATCTGCGCCAGCAGCTCAGGAGTGAGCTGCGGGGAGGCAGAGAGCACAACGTACTGCTGGTCCCGGGAATTCGTGTCGACGGCTTTGATGCTGAGCGTGGCCGGATCCCAGCTCCAGCGCCCGGACAGGCCGTTGACGGCCTCGGGGGCGTAGGGGACGGGAAGGTAGGGGCTGGTGAACTGCCCGGTGTTGACGGCCGTGACCACACGGAGCTCCGTTGCGATGGACTCGAGGTCCGTGTCCATCCTTCCGGTGCCTACCCGGCGGGTATCCTCGCGGTCGTCCGGAGCCCAGGAATCGCCGTTGAAACTGTCCACGGTCACGGAGCGGAGATACGGGGCGGAGGGTGCGTTGGTGGCAAAGGTGATGCGGCCGTCCCCGGTCGGGCTGCGCAGGCTGTTGCCCAGGCTGATCATCGGGTTCAGCCCGCTGGAGGTGCCGAACGGATTCAGCCGCGAACCCTGCGGGAAGGTGCCCTGGTCAAACCCCGGAATCACCAGCTGGAGCATGAGCGTCACGGTCAACGCCAGGGCCCCGGTCAGCGAGGCGCGCCTGAGCTGGCCGGGATTGCGGGCGGTGTCCGCCCCCGCCCGGGAATCCGGAGCGAACCAGTGGCTGCTGGCCAGAATCATCAGGTACCCCACGGCGGCAGCGGCGAAGCCGAGCACGCCGACGCTTTGCGGCTTGACGATGGCCGGGACCACCAGGATGGCCAGGATTCCGAGTCCGCTGGTGGCGGGCAGGGCGAGCGGATACGCGAGTGCGTCGACCAGCATCACCAGCAGCCCCAGGACGGCGCAGATCAGCAGCACGATGCCGGCGTTGGGGGCCACCGGGGAGCTCTCCGCGAGCACCGTTTCGCTGGCACGGCGCAGGTAACGGCCCAGCTGGGTCATGGTGGCGCCGGTCGGGATGAAGCCGGCGAAGCTGTGCGGGCGGAAGAACGTGAAGGTCAGGATCATGACGAGCGACGCCAGGCCGCCGAGGCCCACGAAGACCGAGCGCCACCGGAGTGCCCGGAGTCCGGCCATCGTCAGGGCGACCGTAAAGACGGTCGACAGGACGGGGGAGAACCAGGCCCAGCCGCGCAGCACCCCGTTGAGGCCAAGCGCCGCACCCCCGACGGCGGTTGCGATTGCCAGGGCCATGACCCACGGCTGCGCGCCCACCCGTTCCCGCCGCAGAGCATCGGCCGGGGCGAGGACGGTGGTGTGTTCTCCGGTCCCGGATACGTCCGCGCCGGGAGGGCGATGCGGGGTGAGTGTCATTGCCGGATCCCCACACCACGGCGCGCGTCGGCCGGCTGGGCCAGGGCCCCGTCCGCGTCGAAGGCTGACCACGCGGCCGGAAGCGGCGTCGATGCCGAAACTGCAACGGCACGCCAGCCGCCGAGCCGCAACGCTTCCATGACCTGGCCGGAATCATGCCCCGGCCCGGTAATGACAAGGGCAAAGGCGTTGGCCCCGAACCCGGCCGCCGGGGCAAGATCTGTTGCCTCACCCACCGAGAGGCTGCCCAGGATGGCCAAAACAGGTCCCCGCAGCCGGTGGGCGGCCAGTTTGTCCATCAGCCTGTCGTCGAAGGGCTGAGGCCCGGCCTCCATGCCGGCGGGCGTCCCGCGCCGGAACGCCTCTCTGGAGTCCGTGCGGCTGTGCACGTTCCCGCTGAGCTGGATGGCGGCCAGGCTCTCGGCGACGGACTGCAGCCCGGCGGCCCCGATGTATTCCTCGGTCTCCGGCTCGGGGGCCGACAGGGACTGCAGGAAGGCGGGCTCGCCGGCGGCATCCAGGAACCGCAACGCGTAGTTGCGCTCGGAGAGATGGGCGCCGATCGACATTGCCGCCGTCACGGCCCATTCGAACGCCTCGTTGGTGTTGAGTTCATGGCCGTCCGCATCCGCAATGCCTACGGCGTTGGAATGGGAATAGGCGTAGGGCGGGAACGCCGCGAGCCGCTGGTCCAGGATGATGGTGGCCTCCGGGGTGGTGACGGATTCCTCCTGCCGCACCATCAGCTCGCCGTGCCGGGCCGTGGCGGCCCAGTGGACGCGGCGCATCGGGTCGCCGTGCCGGTATTCGCGAGTCATGACGTCGTCGTCGCTGGGGTTCGCCCGGAGCCGGGTGGCCGTGACGCCGTCGTGCCCGCGGGCGCCGGCCAGGCCTGTCACCGGCAGGTCGACGGCGGCCGGCGTCACGGTAAGGATATCGCCGTCGTCGATCGCATGGCGGTGCAGCGAGAGCCCGAACGGATCGCTGAATTCGGCCGTGACCGGTCCGATCCGGAACTGGCCGCGTTTCCCTGACCGCAGATGGTATTCGTAGCGGCTGGCGCCTCCCGCGGCGGAGCGCGCGGGGAAATGGAAGACGGGCGATTCCCCGAACCGCGCCGGCAGGTGCTCTTCCATGATCGCGTGCCCGGACCCGATCCCGATCCGGGCCACGGCCAGCCTCACCGTTGTGGTGGCGGCCGCTTCGACTGTGGAGGGATTGAACTCCCGGTAAACCTGGAACCTGGGTTTCAGGACCCGGGTGCCGGCCAGCGACACCAGGGGCAGGACCATCAGGAGGATCGCCAGGGCCAGCATGTCGCGACGCCCCGTGACCTGCGCCGCCAGGAGGAAGCCGGCGCCTGTGCCCAGCAGGCCCCAGCCACGGGTGCTGAAGATGTTTTTGGGAAACCGGTCCATCAGTGCCATGGCCGGGTCACTCCTAACGTCTGTTCGGCAACTGGGACGACGACGGCGCCGCCGCCCGGGCCGCGGCCGGCTTCCGGCCGTTGGTGGAGACCGGGGCCGCGCTGACCTCGGGATTGACCGGGATCCTGGCCAGGACGCCCCGGATGATGCTTTGGGGGGTCTCTCCCGAGCTGGCGGCCTTGCGGTCCAGGATGATCCGGTGCGCCAGGACGGCTTCGGCGACGCTGACGACGTCGTCCGGCAGCACAAAATCCCGGCCGGCGAGGGCCGCGGTGGCCTTGGCCGCCCGGAGCAGCTGGAGCATGGACCGGGGGCTGGCACCGAGCCGGAGCATCCCGCTTTCCCGCGTGGCCCGTCCGAGCGACACCGTGTATTCCTTGATCGACTGCGAGACGTAGACCTGCTGGACCGTGGCAATCATGGCCGCAACGTCCGCGGCAGTGACAACGGCTGTCACGCGCGTCAGCGGCGACGTGGCCTGATGCGTCTCCAGCATTTCCAGCTCGGATTCCTTGTCCGGATAGCCCATGGAGATCCGCGCCATAAAACGGTCCCGCTGAGCTTCCGGAAGCGGGTACGTCCCCTCCATTTCGATGGGGTTCTGCGTGGCCACAACCATAAAGGGCTCATCGAGTTTGTATGACTTGCCGTCGACGGTGACCTGGTGTTCCTCCATGCACTCCAGCAGGGCGGACTGCGTCTTGGCCGAGGCGCGGTTGATTTCGTCACCGATGACGATGTTGGCGAACACCGCGCCCGGCCGGAACTCGAAGGACCGGGACGCCTGGTTGTAGATGGACACCCCGGTGACATCGGAGGGCAGCAGGTCCGGCGTGAACTGGATCCTGCTGACCGAGCAGTCGATGGTGCGGGCCAGCGTCTTGGCCAGCAGGGTCTTGCCGACGCCGGGGACGTCCTCAAGGAGCAGGTGCCCCTGCGCCAGCAACACGGTCAGTGCCAGTTTCGCCGCTTCGGCCTTGCCGTCGATCACAGTGTTGATGGCGTTGAGGACGCGCTCGCTGGCCGCGTGGAATGCCTCCGGGTCCATCGCCGCGGGCAGCCGGGGAGGGCGTCTGGCGGCTGCGTTTCCCGCCACGCCAGAGCCGTCCTGGAAGCCCTGGTCTTCGGGGAGGACTTCGTCTACGGAGGTGCGGTGGTAGTCCATCGGCAGCCTTTCAGCCCTGGTGCGATGCCTGGCGGGTTCGGCACGGGTTGCCGGTCCCGACAGCGGGTTTTCGCCTGTATCCCTATCAGAGTACTAACACAACTGCCGGGGCTGACAGAGAGTTCCGGGTAAATCTCCAGACAGCAACCGCTATCCGTGTTAATCCATGTCCGTTAAAACGACGGTCGAGCCTGCAGCCGGCTCCCGGTTAAGGTAGATGGATGGTCAATTCCCTTACTCCGGTCCCGTTCCGCGCCCCCGGCAGCGACGGATCCGGCCGGCAAGGATATCCGCCGGCGCCGGAACCCCTGCCGGTCCCGGTCATGGACAACCACACGCATCTGGACTTCCCCCACGCGGACGTGAAGGTCAGCGTGAAAGACGCCCTGGACGCGGCCGAGGCAGTGGGCGTCCTGGGCGCCGTGCAGGTGGGGTGTGACCTGGAGTCCTCCCGGTTCACTGTCCAGGCCGTCGAGCTGGACGCGCGGCTCCTGGGCGCCGTCGCGATCCATCCCAATGACGCGCCGCACTACGCCGAGCGGGGAGAGCTCGACGACGCCCTGGCCGAGATCGAGGCCCTGGCCGCGCATCCGCGGATCCGGGCGATCGGGGAGACGGGACTGGACTTTTTCCGGACCGAGGGCGAAGGGCTGGCCCATCAGCGCTATTCGTTCCGCCGGCACATCGACATCGCCAAACGGCTTGGACTGACACTGCAGATCCATGACCGGGACGCCCATGACGACGTGGTTCAGGTGCTGCGCGAGGAAGGCGCCCCGGAGCGGGTGGTGTTCCACTGCTTTTCCGGCGGGGAGGAGCTCGCCCGGATCTGCAACGACCAGGGCTGGTACATGTCCTTCGCCGGGACCGTGACGTTCAAAAACGCAACAAATCTCCGCGAGGCCCTCGCCATCGCGGACCCCGAGCGGATCCTCGTCGAGACCGACGCGCCCTTCCTCACGCCGCACCCGCACCGCGGCCGCCCCAATGCCAGCTACCTGGTGCCGCACACCGTGCGGGCCATGGCGGACTTGACTGGAACCGAGCTCTCCGGCCTGTGCGCCCGGATCACCGAAAATACCGTGCGGGCCTACGGATCCTGGGACTGAAACCTCCCTTCCGGAACCCCCTTGGGGGATACCGGGTATGCATGAATTCTTGGTTGCTTTATAACGCTACGGTTACAGTAGTCAACTATTAGCCGGGGTCGGGGAAGGCCTACGGATATTTTCACTCCTGCGGGGCGCGCAATGTGGCAATCGATCCACATGCGCGCTCTCGTTTGTGAGTGTGGCAGTGCACACATCTGCCGCGAACAGCCGGACCCGTTCCGGAGCTGCCCCTGGGGTGTTTGCGACGGGTGATCCTGTGCGCTTTCCCCGTGCCCGGATGGTCCAAGAGATACGGGCAATCGTGGTCAAGTTCTTCACTTCGGACGGTAAGTTCAGTTTCGTCAAGGTAGGCACCCAAGCCGTGGTGCTCTTGGCACTCGTGCTCGGCCTCGTTGCCTTCGTCGGCAACAACAAGACGGTCACGCTCAACGTCGACGGAAAAGTAAGCTCCGTGCAGACGTTCGGCGGAACGGTCGGCCAGGTCGTCAAGGGCGCCAAGGTTGAACTGCAATCATCCGACCGGGTGTCGCCCGCCGCGGACTCCCGCGTCCGGGACGGATCGGTCATCAACGTCAACCTCGCCAAGGCCGTCAAGGTCAGCCTGGACGGCGCGGAGCGGACCATCAACACCACCTCGCCCACCGTTGAGGGCCTCGTGACGGAACTCGGCGTCGCCAGCGCCTCGGAAGTGTCCGTCCCGAAGGACGCCCAGCTGTCCGTCGCCGGTTCCTTCGTGGCCATCTCGACGCCGAAGTCCGTGAGCATCGTCGCGGACGGCAAGGCCGCCACGACCACCACGACGGCAGCCACCGTCTCCCAGCTCCTCACCGACGCGGGCCTCTCCATCGGCGCCAGCGACCGGACCTCGCAGCCCGGCAACGCCCCGGTGGTCAACGACATGGTCATCAAGGTCTCCCGCGTCGACACGAGCCAGACGGCGGAAGCCACCGAACCCGTGCCGTTCGAGACCCTCACCACCGAGAGCGCGGAGAAGTTCAAGGGTGAGAAGGACGTCACCCAGGCCGGCGTCGCGGGCGTCATGAACAAGAGCTTCAAACTGGTCCTCGTCGACGGCCGCGAAGCGAACCGCACCCTTGTATCACAGTCGGTCAGCGTCCAGCCGGTCACCGAGAAGGTCACCGTCGGCACCAAGGAAAAGCCGAAGGCGCAGGCCGGAAACACCGGCGCCGGCGCTCCGGCCATGATGAACGAAGGCATGTGGGACAAGATCGCCCAGTGCGAGTCCACCGGCAACTGGTCGATCAACAACGGCAACGGCTACTACGGCGGCCTGCAGTTCGATGTCCGGACCTGGCTCGGCTCCGGCGGCGGCGCGTACGCACCCAACGCCAGCCTCGCCACCAAGGCCCAGCAGATCGACATCGCCAACCGCGTCTACGCACAGCGCGGCCTCCAGCCGTGGGGCTGCGGCTGGGCCGCCCGCTAAGGGCCGGACCGCCACGACAGGCAGTCACGGCCGGGTCCGGCACTCCGGGCCCGGCCGTTGCCATGTCCGGGATAAGATACCTAGGTGACTGAACCGACCCCCTCCGCGCCTGCCAACGTGCCCAAAACCGAGCGCGCCGGTGCCTCCGGAACCGCGCCCGGAACCGCCCCTGCACCCCTGATGGGCGCGTCCGACATCCGCCGGCTGGCCGAGGAAATCGGAGTCCGTCCCACCAAGACCCTGGGCCAGAACTTCGTCATTGACGGCAACACCATCCGCCGGATCGTGGCGGCGGCAGCCATCCACCCGGACGAGACGGTCCTGGAAGTGGGGCCCGGGCTGGGCTCGCTCACCCTCGGCCTGCTCGACGCCGCCCGGTCCGTCGTGGCCGTCGAAATCGACCCTGTCCTCGCCGCGAAGCTTCCCGCCACCGTGGCCCGGTGGCGCCCCGAGGCCACGGAGAACTTCCACCTGGTCCTTGCCGACGCCATGCGGGTCACGGAACTTCCCGTCGAGCCGACGGCCCTTGTGGCCAACCTGCCCTACAACGTTGCCGTCCCGGTAGTCCTGCACCTGCTGCAGCATTTCCCGAGCCTGCGGCACGGCCTCGTTATGGTCCAGGACGAGGTCGCCGACCGGCTGGCCGCCGGGCCCGGCTCGAAGACCTACGGGGTGCCGTCGGTCAAGGCCGCCTGGTACAGCAGCATGCGCAAGGCCGGCGTGATCGGGATGAACGTGTTCTGGCCCGCGCCGAAGATCCACTCCGGCCTCGTTTCCTTCACCCGCCGGGAACCGCCGGTCACCACCGCAACCCGGGAACAGGTCTTCGCCGTGATCGACGCCGCATTCGCGCAGCGGCGCAAGACCCTGCGCGCTGCACTGGCGGGCTGGGCCGGAAGCGCCGCCGAAGCCGAGCGTTGCCTGCGGGCCGCCGGAATAGACCCGACCGCACGCGGCGAAGTGATCGACATCGCGGCGTTTTCCCGGATTGCCGAAGCCCACGCCCGGCCCGAGGCCTGAACTCCCAGCCCGAAGCGCAACGCCGGTACGGATGTGACGCATGCGGGCAAGGCTTGGAGCCCGGCCCTGCCATGCCATAGCGTGGAGCCATGAACGCAGTGAGAGGGCGCTTTGCCGCGAGGACCGTCCGGGTCAAGGCTCCCGGCAAAGTAAATGTCTCACTCGATGTCGGACCGGTGCGCCCGGACGGTTACCACTCGGTGGCCAGTGTCTACCTGGCGGTGTCCCTCTACGAAGAGATCGCCGCCACCAGCACGGACACCGGGGAAATCACGGTCAGCATCAGCCCGGCGAGCACGCTGGACCTCGACGGCGTGGACATTCCCCTCGATGAGCGCAACCTTGCCTACAAGGCGGCCGCCATCATGGCCGACGTCTCCGAGCATTCCACCGGCGTGCACCTGGAAATCACCAAGCGGGTGCCCGTGGCCGGCGGCATGGGCGGCGGCTCGGCGGACGCCGCCGCCACCCTGCTCGCCTGCGACTCGCTGTGGAACAGCGGACTCTCCCGCGACGAACTGGCCCACCTGGCCGCCGAACTCGGCGCCGACGTGCCATTTTCCCTGCTCGGCGGCACCGCCGTCGGCCTGGGGCTGGGCGACGAACTCTCCCCGGCCCTCGTCAAGGCCCAGACGGACTGGGTGCTGGTCACCGCGGACTTCGGCCTGCCCACCCCGGCGGTCTACCGGACCCTGGACAAACTGCGGGCGGCCGAAGGGATTGCCATCGAGGAACCCACTGCCGTGGACCCCCGGATCCTCAAGGCGCTGCGCACGGGGGACGCGGATGCCCTGAGCCGGGTCCTCATCAACGACCTCCAGCGGGCCTCCATCGAGCTGGCGCCGGAGCTCCGGGACACCCTCGGGCTCGGCGAATCCTGCGGTGCCATCGCCGGGCTCGTGTCCGGCTCCGGGCCCACCGTGGCCTTCCTCGCGCACAGCCCCGCGGCCGCCGCAGGGCTCGCGGAGGACCTCCGCCACCACGGCCTCGACGCCATGGCCGTCCACGGCCCGGTGCACGGCGCGCGCATCATCTCCGATACGCTCCTTTAGTGGCTTTTGACGCGCTGCGCCTCCTGACCGCACCGCATCTATTCACCGATACACCTGATCGACACACCTAAGAAAGCAGTTCCCAGTGGCACACTTGCTCGGCGGCGAGAACCTCACGGTCTCGTACGCAACCCGTACCGTCCTCGATGGCATCACCCTCGGCCTTGAAGAGGGCGACCGGATCGGCATGGTGGGCCGCAACGGTGACGGCAAGTCGACCCTCATGCGGCTGCTGGCGATGCGTTCCACCCCGGACTCCGGTCGGGTGACCAAGCGCAGCGAGGTCAATATCGGCTACCTGGACCAGAGCGACGTGCTCGACGGGGACCTCACGGTCGGTGCCGCGATCGTCGGGGACCAGGCCGACTATGAATGGGCCCGCAATCCGCAGATCCGCGAAGTCATGGGCGGCCTCGTGTCCGACGTCGACTGGCACGCCAACGTCCACGCGCTCTCCGGCGGGCAGAAGCGCCGTGTGGCGCTGGCCAAGCTGCTGATCGAGGACCACGACGTCATCATGCTCGACGAGCCCACCAACCACCTCGACGTCGAGGGCGTCGCGTGGCTGTCCCGGCACCTGTTGACCCGCTGGCGGACCAACCAGGGCGCCTTCCTCGTGGTCACCCACGACCGCTGGTTCCTCGACGAAGTCTGCACCAAGACCTGGGAAATCCACGACGGCATCATGGACCCGTTCGACGGCGGTTACGCGGCCTATGTGCTGGCCCGCGCCGAACGGGACCGCTCCGCTTCCGTGGTGGAAAGCAAGCGCCAGATGCTCGTCAAGAAGGAGCTCGCCTGGCTCCGGCGCGGCGCCCCGGCCCGCACCGCCAAACCCAAGTTCCGGATCGAGGCAGCCAACGCGCTGATCGCCGACGTCCCCGAACCCCGCGACTCGACCGCGCTGAGCAAGATGGCCACGGCCCGCCTCGGCAAGGACGTCCTGGACCTCGAGAACGTCTCCCTGGACTTCCTCGGCGGCGAGCCCGGGCAGAAGCTTTTCGAGAACATCACCCTGCGGCTTGCCCCGGGTGAGCGGCTGGGCCTCGTGGGCGTCAACGGCGCCGGCAAAACCACCCTGCTGAAGCTCCTCAACGGCGAGATCCAGCCCAGCTCCGGGAAGGTCAAGCGCGGCAAGACGGTGGTCACCGCGGTCCTGACCCAGGAGGTCAAGGAGCTCGACGACGTCTCGGACCTGCGCGTCATCGAAGTGATCGAGCGTGAAAAGCGCTCCTTCAACGTCGGCGGCAAGGAATTCACCGCCGGCCAGCTCGTGGAGCAGCTTGGCTTCACCAACGAGAAGCAGTGGACCCCGGTGAAGGACCTCTCCGGTGGCGAACGCCGCCGGCTCCAGCTCCTGCGCCTGCTCGTGGGGGAGCCGAACGTGCTGATGCTTGACGAACCGACCAACGACCTCGACACCGATACCCTCGCCGCCGTGGAAGACGTGCTCGACGGCTGGCCCGGGACCCTCGTGGTGGTCAGCCACGACCGCTACCTGCTGGAGCGCGTCACGGACCACCAGATGGCGCTCCTGGGCGACGGCAAGATCCGCTCGCTGCCGCGCGGCGTGGACCAGTACCTCGAACTGCGGGAAGGGGCCCTCGCCGGCTCCACGATCACCGGCGGCGGCAACCCCGTCACTTCCGCCAGTGCCGACTCCGCCCCCGCCGTCGCGGGCCCCTCGGAAGCCGAGAAGCGCGACGCCCGCAAGGCCAAGAACCGGATCGACCGCCAGCTGGGCAAGCTCAAGCAGCAGGAGGACAAGCTCCACGCCCAGATGACCACGGCGGCAGCCGACCCGGCGGCCGTGGGCCAGCTCGCCGGGCTCAACAAGAAGCTCAAGGACCTGGCCGGCGAACGTGAAGCCCTCGAAGTCGAATGGCTCGAGGCGCTGGACGTCCTGGGGGAGTAGCGTCCCGGGCGCCGGCCGAGTCGCACGAGGCCGGACCTTCGTGGCAGAATTGTCTCTTGTGCCTCGGGCTGAACGCCCGGGCATGATCCGCCCTGGTGTAATGGCAGCACCCCGGCCTTTGGAGCCGTGGAGTATAGGTTCGAATCCTATGGGCGGAACTCCGTGCGTCGACGGGACGGGAATGGTCCCCGACGGGCCAGGTCCGGTGCGGGTCACGTAGGATATAGCTGACGCCGCGACCGGAATCCGGTCCGGACAGGCCGCGCGGATCCGGCAACCGAGGTGCACCATGCGGCCTCAGCCGCGCGGCCACTCAGATCCACCGAACAGCGGCGTGAGTTAAGCCACTGAGCAAGGAGAGCCCGTACGTGAGCCCCGAGAATACCGGCCCAGCCGCCGTAATCGTCCTAGCTGCAGGTGCCGGTACCCGGATGAAGTCCCGTACCCCGAAGATCCTCCACGAGATCGGTGGCCGCTCCCTCGTGGGGCACGCGCTCGCCGCCGCCCGCGCCCTCCACCCGCAGGAGCTGGCGCTCGTCGTCCGGCACGAACGCGAACTCGTCGCCTCCCACATCACCGCGCTGGATCCGGACGCCCGCATCGTCGACCAGGACGAGGTACCCGGGACGGGCCGCGCCGTGGAAGCCGCCCTGGAGGCGCTCGACTCGCGCGGTCCGCTCAGCGGAACCGTCGTCGTCACCTACGGCGACGTCCCCCTCCTCACCGGGCAGCTGCTGGCCGGGCTGGTCGCCTCCCACGAAGCCGACGGCAACGCCGTCACCGTCCTAACCGCAGTGCTGGACGACGCCACCGGCTACGGGCGCATCCTCCGGGCCGCCGGCGGAACGGTCACCGGCATCCGGGAACACAAGGACGCCACGGATGCCGAGCGCGGCATCCGTGAGGTCAACTCCGGCATCTACGCTTTCGACGCCGCCGTGCTGCGCAGCGCGCTCGCACACGTCACCACCGACAACGCCCAGGGCGAGAAGTACCTCACCGACGTGCTGGCCCTCGCCCGCGAGGCCGGCGGCCGGGTGGCCGCCGTCGTCACGGAAGACCGCTGGCAGGTCGAAGGGGCCAACGACCGCGTGCAGCTCGCGGCCCTCGGCGCCGAACTCAACCGGCGCACCGTCGAGGCCTGGATGCGCGCCGGGGTCACCGTCGTGGACCCGGCCTCCACCTGGATCGACGCCACGGTCACCCTCGACGAGGACGTCCGGCTGCTGCCCAACACCCAGCTCCACGGGACAACGACCGTGGCGCGGGACGCCGTCGTCGGCCCCGACACCACCCTGACCGACGTCCACGTCGGCGAGGGCGCCAAGGTGATCCGCACGCACGGTTCCGGTTCCACGATCGGCGCCCACGCCAGCGTCGGCCCGTTCACGTACCTGCGCCCCGGCACGGTGCTGGGGGAGACCGGCAAGATCGGCGCCTTCTACGAGACCAAGAACGTCACGATCGGCCGCGGCTCGAAACTTTCCCACCTCGGCTACGCCGGCGACGCCGAGATCGGCGAGGACACCAACATCGGCTGCGGCAACATCACCGCCAACTACGACGGCGAGAAGAAGCACCGCACGGTCATCGGCTCGGGCGTCCGCACCGGATCCAACACCGTGTTCGTGGCCCCCGTGCAGCTCGGCGACGGCGCATACAGCGGCGCCGGTGCCATCATCCGCCGCGACGTACCCGCCGGCGCGCTTACCGTGTCCGTGGCGAAGCAGCGGAACGCCGAGGGCTGGGTCCTCGAGAACCGCCCCGGCACCATCTCCGCCGCGCTGGCCGAAGCCGCAGGCGCCACCCCACCAACCTCCACTACTCCGGCACCGACAGAAGAGGGCTAGCAAACATGAGCGAAATTACGGCACGCGGCGAGAAGAAGCTGGTGCTAGCCGCTGGGCGCGCGCATCCCGAACTGGCGAAGGAGATCGCCAAGGAGCTCGGCACCGAACTGCTGCCCCTGGATGCCTATGACTTCGCCAACGGCGAGATCTACGTGCGGGCCGGCGAAAGCGTCCGGGGCACCGATGCCTTCGTCATCCAGGCCCACCCGGCCCCGCTGAACAACTGGCTGATGGAACAGCTGATCATGATCGACTCGCTCAAGAGGGCCTCCGCCAAGCGCATCACCGTGGTCTCTCCGTTCTACCCCTACGCCCGCCAGGACAAGAAGGGCCGCGGCCGCGAACCGATCTCGGCGCGCCTCGTCGCGGACTTGTACAAGACCGCCGGCGCGGACCGGATCATGAGCGTGGACCTGCACACCTCCCAGATCCAGGGCTTCTTCGACGGTCCGGTGGACCACCTCATGGCCATCCCGCTGCTCGCGGACTACATCCGAACCCGCGTGGCCGCGGACAACATCACTGTGGTTTCCCCGGACACCGGCCGTGTCCGGGTCGCCGAGCAGTGGGCCGAGCGCCTCGGCGGTGCGCCGCTGGCCTTCGTCCACAAGAGCCGCGACCTCACCGTTCCCAACCAGGCCGTCTCCAAGACCGTCGTCGGGCAGATCGAAGGCCGCACCTGCGTCCTGATCGATGACATGATCGACACCGGCGGAACCATCTCCGGCGCCGTCCAGGTGCTCAAGAACGCCGGCGCCAAGGATGTCATCATCGCGGCCACCCATGCTGTCTTCTCCGATCCGGCCGCCAAGCGCCTCGCCGAATCCGGAGCCCGCGAAGTCGTCGTCACCGACACCCTTCCCATCAGCGCCGACAAGCGCTTCCCGCAGCTCACCGTGCTGTCGATCGCACCGCTGATCGCCCGCGCCATCCGCGAAGTGTTCGACGACGGCTCCGTCACGAGCCTCTTCGACGGCAACGCCTAGTTCGCCTGGTTTCAGAACCGGGCCCGGTTTCAGAAACCGGGCCCGGCGCTGGTAGCCTTGTAACGAAACCTTGGCGAGGGAGAGCGCCGGCATTCGGTTTGATTCCGTAATTAATGGAAATCAACCGGGAACCGGACTGCTGGTATCCGTTATCGACTGGGTCTGAATCTCCCTTCGGAAGGGCGGCCTCGCGGCCACCCGGCGTTGAAGGTCGCTAACAGACCTCCGCCCTTGCTGCACACCGCTAGTCCATTAGGAGATATCCATGTCTGAGCAGAAGCTCGCCGCAGAAATCCGCACCGAATTCGGCAAGGGCTTTGCCCGCCGTGCACGTATGGCCAACCTGATCCCCGCCGTGATCTACGGCCACGGCGCAGAGCCGATCCACATCACGCTGCCGGCCAAGTCCACCACGCTGGCAGTCCGCGTTGCCAACGCCCTGCTGACCCTGGACATCAACGGCGAACAGCACCTCGCCCTCGTCAAGGACATCCAGCGCGACCCGATCAAGCAGATCATCGAGCACCTTGACCTCCTGACCGTCCGCACCGGCGAAAAGGTCACCGTGGACGTCCCCGTGCACGTCACCGGCGAACTTGCCCCCGGCAACGTGTACAACCAGGAAATGACCCTCATCTCCCTCGAAGCCGAGGCAACGCACCTGCCGACCTCCGTCGAGGTCAGCATCGAAGGCCGCGCGGCCGGCGAGCACATCCACGCGTCCGACCTGGTCCTGCCGAAGGGCTCCGTCCTGCTGGCCGACGCCGAGTCCCTCGTGGTGCACATCTCCGAGGCCACCGAGGTCACCGAGGAAGAGGCTTCCGAGGGAGCCACCTCCGCCGCTTCCGTGGCTGCAGCCGAGTAATTCCGGCGAATCTTGCGGTGGCCGGGTCCCTTTGGGGCCCGGCCGCCGTCGTCTCCGCCCTCCGAGACCGCCCGCTGAGCCCCCCTCTGAGACCGCTTTCCCGCCCGCCCGGAACCGGCCTGCCGCACTGAAGGACTGACCCATGACTGAGAACTGGCTGATCATAGGCCTCGGCAACCCGGGAGCCGAATACGCCCACAACCGGCACAACGTGGGGCAGATGGTCCTCGACGAACTCGGCGGGCGCCTCGGCGGAGGGTTCAAATCCCACAAGTCCCGGGCCCAGGTCCTCGAGGGACGCCTGGGCATCGGCGGGCCCCGGATGGTGCTGGCCAAACCGCTGAGCTACATGAATGTTTCCGGCGGCCCGGTGTCGGCGCTGGCCAGGTTCTATGACATCGACCCCTGCCACGTCATCGCCGTGCACGACGAAATTGACATCCCCTTTAACACAGTGAAACTCAAGCTCGGCGGCGGCGAAGGCGGCCACAACGGGCTGCGGGACATCTCGAAGGCCCTCGCCACCAAGGACTACCTGCGGGTACGGGTGGGCGTCGGACGGCCGCCAGGCCGGATGGACACCGCGGACTACGTCCTGAGGGACTTTTCCTCCGCCGAGAAAAAGGAACTGCCGTTCCTGCTCGATTCCGCCGCCGACGCCGTGGAAGTCCTGGTCCGCGCCGGCCTGCTCACCGCCCAGCAGCAGTTTCACCCCGCCAAGGCACCGTAGGTTCCGTTGCCGGTCCCGCGGCGACGGACATTTCTTCCAAGGTTCCCGGATTCCCGCTATGATCGCTCTACTCTCATGTCGGGGGATAGGGATACGCTACTTCTAAGCGGGCATTCTGGGGTTGGTGTCCGCCAAGCGGTACGAAGGAAACTAGATGTCGAGGGATTCACTGGGCTGGGGAAATGTTTCCACTACATTGGCACCCGCCGAAGAACACACTGCCGGTCCGGTCAACAGGCACAGGTGGTCCGGTCTAGCGCGCTCCGCCGACGCCGACAGGGTTCGTGAGGCGCTGCTGGCTGACGGCCGGACAGGCGTTGTGGTCACCGGTGGACGGGGCGTCGGCAAGACTTTGGTGGGGCGGACCGCCTTGGCCGGATTCGGACCGGAGTTCTACACCCTGCAGCTGCGGAGCCCCGGAGCAGGGGCAGCCACCCCATACGGCTGCCTGGGGTTCACGCTGGCGCGCCTGCCGCAAAGCTCGCTCGGGTCCCCGACCGCCATCCTGCACGGCATCACGTCCTTGATCCGCGACGACGCCGCGGGGCGGCCGTGCGTGATCCTGCTGGACAATGCCGGCGCCCTGGACGAACTGAGCACCGGGGTGCTGCTCAACCTGCTCCAGACACAGACGGCCCGGCTCATCGCCACGGCGCAACGCAGCACCGACCTGCCTCCGGATTTCTACTGGCTCATCACGACCGGCCAGCTGGCCGAAGTCCGGCTCGCGAACTTCACCGGGGTCGAAACCCTGGACGTGCTGCAGACCGCGTTGGGCCACCGCGTCTCAAGCGCCCTCGCGAGCCAGATGCACCAGCTCGTCGGCGGAAGCCCCACCCTGCTGCAGGCCGTGGTCTCGGAACAGATCGAACGCGGGAACCTGGTGTTGTCCGGATCGGTCTGGACCCTGCTCGACGAAGTTGTCCTGGACGGCCGCACCGGGCTGGAGGACATCGTCCGGGCCCGATATGCCCGCGAATCACCCGTGGCACGGGAGGTCATTGAGGTGCTTTCCTGCGCCCGGGCCATGGCCCTGTCCCGGCTGGCAAGGATGTACGGTGCGGGTGTCATCGCGGACATGGAGGACGCGGGCCAGATCGTCGTCGACCGCACGGACCGGCACTTCGTCTCGCTTGGGGACCGCTACCTGGGCGACATCGTCCGCAACTGGCTCACAGTGGAGCGCCGCCTGGAGTTGCGGGACAAGGTCCCGGGGCACCGGCCGGAGGAGCTCGGCGAGCTGACCGTCGAAGACTTGCTCGCCTACGCGGCATGGACCCACGACTGCAATGCCCCGCTCGCCCCTGCCCACGCACTGGCGGCGGCCGAGGCCGCTGTCAGACTCTTTGATCCGAAGTTCGCACTCGAATGTGCCGGCAGCCTGGCCCCGGGTGACCCGGAATGGGCCGAGGGCCAGCTGCAGAAATCGGCGGCGTACCTGCAGCTGGGGCTGCCGCAGCAGGCCATGTCGGCGCTGGATGACATTTCGGAGACGCAGGTCAACGCCCTGGGCCCGGCGGTGTTTGCCGAGCTCGTTGCAGCCAAGGCCGATTGCATGGCATGGCTGGACGACCGGTCCGGCAAGGTCCCCGAGATGATCCGGCAGGCCCGGCTCCGGCTGCACGAGCCCGCCGTGAATGCCCCCGCCCACGCCCCGGAGGAGCTCACCCGGGCGGCACTGTGCCTGGACCTCTGCGAGTTCAACTTCCTCTCTTTCATCGGTGATTTCGAGCCCATGATGGACCGGCTCGCCGCGGCGGCCACGGCCGAGGGACACGACATCGACCCGGTGCACAAGCTCCGCTGCGCCATCATCCTGATGGAGGCTCTGTGCCTGACGGGCAAGGAGCTCGACGCCCGGACACTGATGCGCGAAATTGGCGGACAGCTGGGTGAATGGTCCAATATTCCCCGGATCCGCGAGAATTACGCCTGGCGATCGTTCAACGTACTGCTGCTGTCCGGGTACTGGCGCCAGGGCATCGACATGCTGAAGGATGCCAGCGGACGGGCCGGTCACGGTCTGCATTCCGGGAGCGCCGCCACAGACCTCGCCGTCGGGCTCGCCTACGTCTATGCCGGCCGCGGCTACATGGCGCTGGATCCGCTGCTTGCCGCGATCGCGCAGCTTGAGGTGAGGTCGAGCCTGCACTCCCTCCGGCAGGCCTACGCCGCCACTGCTTTCGCCTACGCCCAGACCGGCAATTCCGTGCAGGCGAGCATCTACCTCGACCGGGCGCGGTCCGCGGAGGGCCCGGCCCGGTTCACGATCCGGAGCTCCGTCGAGTTCTGCATGGACATGGCCTCGCGCTGGCTGGGGGACCCGGAAGCGAGGGAGCGGCTGGTGCACTCGGCTGAAGCCCATTTCCGTGCCGGCCGCTACACCCTGGCCGGAATCTGTATGTTCGGTGCCACCGTCAACGGCACCTCCAAGGATTTCCTTTTTATGCAGGACATCGCCGACAGGCGCCAGGGCCCGCTCGCGGAGTTGTCCCGGACCGTCGCCGTGGGCAGCCGGAAGAAGGATGCGGCGATCATGCTGGAAGCGGCCGAACTGTCCGCCAGCCTGGAACTGGACGCTGTCCAGGCCCGGTGCGCCGCGCTGGCCTTTGACTTCGCCCAGGCCGAAGGGCTGAGCGGGACCGCCAGCACAGCCCACACGATGCTGGACAAACTCTCGGAGTCCGTCCCCGCCCTGCCCATCACGCCCCGGAACAAGGGTCCGCTGTTGACCGACAGGGAACGGCAAATAGCGACCCTCGCCGGCAACGGCGTCTCAAACAAGGACATTGCGCTTGATATCGGTATTTCCGTGAGGACCGTGGAGGGCCACTTGTACCAGGTGTTCACCAAGCTTGGAGTTTCGTCGCGGAGTGATTTGCTTGGACTCATCTAGGGTACGTGCGGCCGCCGCCGGAGCCTCGGCCCCAGCCGTCCTGACCGGCCGGACCGAAGACCTGGCAGCAGCGGTGGCGGCCATCCGGGGCGGCACAAACGTCGCGGTGTTCCTGCTCGGGGACCGCGGGATCGGGAAATCCACCCTCATGGAGGCGGTGATCGCCGAGCTCGGACACGACGTAACACCGATCCGCATCCACGGCAGCCCCTCGCTGACGCACGTCCCGTACGGCGTGCTGGGCCCTTTCATCGTCGGCCTCCCGGTGCAGGAGGCGACCTCGCAACTGGCTGTCCTGAGGACGTTGTGGACCCATCTGGAGGAGGAACGGCGCGCAACCCAGAAGCCGTTGCTGCTGATTGTCGACGACGCCCACGACCTCGACGAGGCAACGGCAGGGATCCTGGTGGACCTCGCCGCCGCCGGCTGGTCGAAGCTGCTCGTCGGGGCGCTAGCACGGCCCGGCCTGCCCGAACCGCTGCTGCAGTTGTGGTTTGAAGGCATCGCCGAACGGCACGATCTGCGTCCCCTGACACAGCCGCAGACGACGGAAATGCTGGAGCACAAACTGGGCCCGCAAGTCCTTCCGAACGTCGCCGAGCTGCTCTGGGAAGCATCCGAAGGCAACCCGCTGTTGCTCAATTCCCTGATCGACGACGCGAAAAGCGACGGAACGCTCCTTCAGCGAAACGACGTCTGGCTGCTGACCCGGCCCCTGAACAGCCATGGGGACCGGCTGACCGACGTCGTCCGCAGGCAGCTGCTGAGGCGGTCGCAGGAGGAACGGCAGGCGCTGAATCTCGTGGCGCTCGCCGAGCCCGTGGCCAAGGAACTGATCGAGGCTGTGGTCGGTGAAGCCGCCGTGGCGGCATTGATGGAACACGAGCTGATCCGGGTGTCCGCCGGTACCGATGCCCTGCTGCGGTTACGCCACGCCGTATACGCTGACACGCTGCGCAACCTGATTTCGCCCGCGCGCAGTCTCCAGCTCCGGCAGAGCCTGCTGCGCCTCATGGACTCTGAGCCGGCGTCGGCCGAAGGGCTGCTGCGCCAGGTGAGCTGGTCCATGGAGTGCGGGGCGGAGCTGGAGGACCGGCAGCTGCTCCGGGCCGCCGTGCTGGCAAGCCGGCTCTACCAGGACGATCTGGCCCGCAAGGCCGCGTCCCTGGTCCGGGACCCCGAACTGCAGATAGCGGCCCGGTCGGTGGTGGCGCGGACGCACTACAACACGTCCGATTTCGCCATCGCACGGGACCTCCTTGAGGCTGACTTCGGCAAGGGGCACAGCCTCTCGAGCCTCCTGACCGGAACCCTGCTGTGGGCCGCCGTTCTGTCCGCCCAGGGCCTTTCGCCGGCCGACATCACGGAACGGGCGGACATGCTGCTGCGGTCCGGTGAGCGGCTGGCGCAGGAAAGACCGGCCGAAGCGGCGCGGATCCTTGCGGCCACCAGGGAGCGGTACGCGACGATCCGGAGCATGGTCCAGGCAATGGCCGGAGAGTTCCGCGGGGACACGAGTCCGGGTGCCGGTGCAGCCGCACCGGTGCCGCCGGCCAACCACCTGGACGAGGCCTTCAGGCTTTCCCTTGAATCCGAACGGCTCCTCGTCGATGGCAAGTCGGTGAGCGCCTTCGACGTGGCGTCCAAAGCCCTGAGGGCCGCCGGAGCCGGGCACGAGGAACTGCACTTCCTCACGGACTTCCTCGTCGTCCGGGCTGCCGCGGCCGTGGTTCATGGCGGCGACTGGCAGTCGGCCGAGACGCTGCTGGCGCGCTTTGCGGCGGGAACCGGGCCCAGCCTGATCTCGTTCGGTGGCGGTGTGCATGCGGCGCACGGCATTATCCTGCTGTACCAAGGCAAGGCGGCCCAGGCGCAGAACACCCTTAGCGGCGCACTGGAGTCGCTGCGGCTCGCGGATCCCCAGCAGCTGTTCGGCCTAACCGCGGCCATGGCATTCGCCGCCGCCGCGGAAGTCGGTGCCAAGGTGAAGGCCGAAATGTTCCTCACTGACTACGAGACCGTGCCTCCGGCGGTGTCCCGCTACCTGCGTACACTCGCGCGGATGGCCGTGGTGTACGGCAAGGCCCGGCTGGGAAACCATCCCGGGGCCATCGCGGAACTCCGGCTCCTGGGCCGGCCCGACCCCGAGCGGAACACTGACGGCCTGGAGCTCGACGCGCTCGCCTTTTGTCTCGCCCTGGGCGACCGGGACGCGGCCTCCCGGGTGCTGGAGCTCAGGCCGCGGCTGGAGGGCCGGAGGGCGGCGGCAATCTGCGACTATGCGGCCGCCGTGAGCACGGACCTGGCCGCAGATCATCTGTCGGCTGCCAAGAGCTGCGAAGACGCCGAACTGTGGGGCTTCGCAGCCCTGAGCTACGACGCTGCCGCCCACGTCTACCGGGCGGCCGGAGACTCACTGCGGGAGCGGATGGCGACGTCCCATCGAAAGCGGTGCCTGGACCGGGCAGACAACGCCCAGGACCAGGCCCCGGACGGCCCCGACGACAACCTCGGACTCCTGACCCGGCGGGAACGGGACATCGTTGCCTTGGCCGTCCGCGGGCTCAGCGACCGGAGGATCGCGTCCGAGCTGCAAGTATCCATCCGGACAGTCGAAGGACACCTGTACCGGAGCTACGCCAAGCTCAACGTCAAGGGACGGGACCAGCTCCCCGGCCTCGCCGGAGACCAGTAGCGCCAGGGTACGCTGTCCCGTCCAAGTACGCCCACCCTGCCGTGGGTAGCGCGCCTACTGGCCCGGTGACGCCGGCAAGCCCGCGCTACGTCGGCGGACACTCGGGCCGCCGCGCCGACTACTTGGTTGCGGCACCCCGGGTGCCCTAGCGATCTGAGTACAGCCACGTAGAACAGGGCCAAGTACCCGCCGCGTATTCGAGTACCACTTACGCATCCCCAATTGTCCCGCGCTCCATAGTTTGGAGATATCACTGGACAACCATTGATTGCGAAGGTCTCACTTATGTTTCAGCAAGACGTCGGGCTGCCCGCGGGCAGCGGCAAAACAGATGCGATTTCACCAGCCCAGCGCCTTGCCCAGGGGCGCTACGAGAAAACATATATCCGCAGCCAGATCGTTGCGGACGTCGTCGAGACGCTGACGGCGGGTTCCGGTTGCGGCGTCGTCTTAGTGGGGGAGCACGGGGCCGGAAAATCCTTCATCGCCCAGCGCGCGCTCGAACAGCTCGGCCCGGACTACGCAGTGATCCAGGTCCGGGGCAGCTCCATTTCGTCCAAACTTCCTTACGGGGCGCTCAGCGTTCTGCTCAACGACCTCGACGCGTCCCACCTCGAGCACCCGCTGATGGTGCTGCGTGGGCTCACCCAGGTACTCCACAACAAGGCCCAGGGCCGCAGGATCGTTCTCTTCGTGGACAACGCCCACGACCTTGACGAACTCTCCAGCATGATGGTGGCCCAGCTCAGCGCCGGGGAACACGTCACCCTCCTGGCGGCCTGCATCGACCTTCCCCGCGTGGGCGGGGACATCATGGGACTCTGGAAGGACGATCTTCTGCGGCGGATGGACCTTGAGCCGTTCGACTTCGCTGAAGTTGCGGCCTCCCTGAGCCACGAATACGGCGGCCAGTTTTCCCATGCCGCAGCCCGGGCCCTGTGGAGCGCCAGCGGAGGGAACGCACTCTTCCTCCATTCGCTCGCGAGGGAGCAGGTCAAACTCGGAACGGTCGGCCGCCAGGACGGCGTCTGGGTCCTGGGCAACGGACCCATCGCCCTGACCGGGGAGATCCGCGACGTGGTGAAGGCCCGCCTGAACCGTCTCACCTCGGGCCAGCGCGATGTCTTTGAACTGTTGGCCCTTGCCGGGGCCGTCCCCCTGCAGACGCTCATGAGCATCGCGAACCCGCAGGATATGGATGCCCTGCAGGAGCGCGCGCTGATTTACGTCAGCCATGACCACCCACCGATGGTCAGCGTGGCCAACCGGTTGTCGGCAGGCATCGTTGCCAGTGTGGTTCCCCCCGGGCGCAGCGCGGAGCTCCGCCGCCGGCTGACAGCGGTGCTCGAGGACTCAGAGCATCCGGACGCCGGCGGATCAGCCGGTGTCTCATGGGCCCTGGACTGCGGCGAGCACATCAGTCCGACGACGGCCCTGTTAGCCGCACGGATGGCGAACGACTCATCGGACCCTGCCGCGGCGTTGAGGTTCCTCCACGAGATCCAGGATTCCGAGGCAGCCTCCCGGGCCGCCGTCGAATCGGTGCATGCACACATCTCGGCGAACAATCACGACTCCGCCCGTCGTGTACTCACGGCACTGGATCACACTGCCGGCGACCGGATTCCGCTCGCCGACTGGACGTCGTTGCAGCTTCTCCGCGCCGAACTGGACCGGCGCAGCATCCCGACGACGGCCGACGCCCGGGCCAGGCTGCAGGAGATCAGCAGGCGGCTCTCCGCCGAACCCGACGCGGACCCTGCTGTCCTGGACTCGGCCTGGGCGCGGTTGCATCTCGCCGAGACCGAACTCGCAGTTTTCGAGGGCCGCTACCAGGATGTGCTGTCCATGACCGATAACGCGGACGGAAGCAACCTGGACACCGAAGCAGGGATCTTGACCGCGAGCCTGCGCTGCGAGGCCATGGCTGTCACCGGCAACGTCATTGGTTCCCTGGGTCTCGGCAGGCAGATTCTTTCCTCAGCAGTGACGGTACCGCTCGCGGACCGGGCCATGCGCGAGGTCAGGGGCCGCTTCCTGCTCCTGATGCTGCTCTCGGCCAAGTTCCGGGAGGCAGCCTCCTTCCTGGTGAGCGCCTCCGCCACCGATGACTCCCAGGAACGGCTGGGTGGGATGTTTGAGATCGGGCAGGGGGTCATCGACCTTCATGCGGGGCTGCTCGACGACGCGCTGCCCCGGCTCCAGGCCGGCATGGAGCAGCTCCTGGCCCACGACCCCGATGCCGTCGCAGGCCTGGCCGTGGCCGCCTACGCCTACGCCGCGGGCCTGCACGGTGACGAGGAGAAAGCCAGCCTGCAGCTCGCAGAGCTCGCCCAGCTGCAGCCGCATGCGTCCTGGCTGGTAGGCCGGATGACGCGGTACTTCGAGCTCTGTGCCCTGGCTGAACTCGGACAGCGGGCGACGGCCATCCGTGCGCTCGTGGCCGAGGCAGACCGTGACACGGAATCCTCGGCGCTGGCCCCGGGGCTGCTGTTCCTGTCCGCCGCGGCCAGGCTCGGCGACCGCCAGATGGCGCTGAGGCTCGGGACCCTGGCCGCCCGCGTCACCGGACATTTCGCGGGCCTGTGCTCGCGGCTTGCCGACGGCGTGAAGGCATCGGACAGCGACCAGCTGTTGGCCGCGTCGAAGGACTCCGACGCCGCCGGCAATGCCATTTTCGCGAGGGACGCCGCCCGCAAGTCAGTCAGCTGCGCCAACGACGCCGGAAACCGGATTGCCTTGCGGATCGGCCAGCGCACGCAGCAGTCGCTCGATGACAGGTTCGGCAGCCCGAAGAACGGACTGCACTCGCTCACGACCTCGACGCTGACGGCCAGGGAATGCGAAGTCGCCGTCAGGGCCGCTGCGGGAACCTCCAACCGCAAGATCGCGGAACAGATGCATGTTTCGGTCCGCACGGTTGAGGGCCACCTTTACCAGGTGTACTCAAAACTGCATGTGGCCAGCAGATCGGAACTCAACGATGTCATCTCCACTCCGGCGGAAAGCGCCCGGCTCGGCTGAACCCGCTCCGGCCGCGCTGGCGGCCGGGTCCGGGCCCTTTAGCGGGGGAGGTGGCCTGGTTGGAAAGCCTCGCTGAATTCCCACCGTTGATAGGGCAGTCCGGCCTGGTCAAGGATGTGGTGCGGTGCCTGCGCGACGACTCACTCTCCGGTGCCCTCATCATCGGGGCGGCAGGAACGGGCAAGACGGCGGTGTCCAGGGCCGTGGTCCGCGAACTGCGGCCCGCCGGAACTGTGATTCGGCTGACCGCCACGCGGGCGCTGGCCGCGGTGCCGTTCGGGGCCCTGGCGCCCTACCTGTCGGACCTGCCGGACCACGAACTGGATTCCCAGGCCGCCGTCCAGCAGGCCATGACCGGCCGGCTCAAAGCGGAGGCAAACCGGCCGCTCTTTGTCATTG
This sequence comes from Arthrobacter sp. UYCu712, assembly GCF_040547005.1. Classification (NCBI taxonomy): domain Bacteria; kingdom Bacillati; phylum Actinomycetota; class Actinomycetes; order Micrococcales; family Micrococcaceae; genus Arthrobacter; species Arthrobacter sp. UYCu712. The sequence goes on along the minus strand of NZ_JBEPOZ010000005.1, from coordinate 40,225 downwards.
ACGACGCCCACTGCCTGGACCGGGGGACGACGCACCTCCTGGCGCTGGCCGTTGCCACGCGCGCCGCGGACCTGCTCGCCACCAGCCGGCCCGGGGCGTTTATCCCGGAGGAATTCCTGGCTCTCTGGGACGATGGGCTCCTTGCCAAGTTCGAGCTGTCACGGCTCAGCCGCCCGGGCGTCCACGAGCTTTGCGAACACGTGCTCCGGGCGGACGTCTCGCCCTGGGTGAGCGCGGTGTTCTCCCAGGTGGCGGACGGCAACCCGCTGATGCTCATGTCACTGATCGAGCACGCCCGGACCAGCGGGGCCCTCGTGCTTCGGAACGGTGTGTGGTTCCTCCGGGCCAATCCCGATCTGGCCGGGGTCCCGGCCGCCGACGTCATCGACCAGCAGCTGCGCTCCATGACTCCGGAAGAACGAATCGTCGCCACCATCGTGTCCCTGGCCGGGCCGCTCTCCCTCGGCCAGATCGTGAGGTTCAGCAGCCCGAAAGCCGTGGATGCCCTGGAAGCGGCAGGAATCATCACGGTCTCACCTGGACATGACCGTACAGTCCGGCCTGCCAGTATGCTGCTGGGCGAGATCATCCGCCGCCGGGCGCCGGCCGGGCAGAGCGCAGCCCTGCGCGAGCGCCTCCTCGCATTGCCCTCGGCCGGGCCAGTACTGCCCGAGACATTCCAGAACCAGCTCCGCTGGTCGCTGGACTGCGGAGCGCATGTCCCGCCGGAGCAGCTGATCCAGGCGGCTGAGGCGCGCAACACGGATCTGGACCCGACCGCCGCCGTCCAGGCCGCCCGCGCCGTCAGCGATGGGCAGTTCCTACCGGAAGCCAGGATCCAGCTGGCCTACGCGCATTACATCCTGGGCCGGCCGGACGACGCCGAGTCCTTTCTTCGGGCGGCGCATCCCCTGCCCTACGGGCGTACCTGGTACCTCGCGGCCCGACTTGCCCCCATGCTCCCCGGAGGGTTGGTGCTGGCGCCGCCGGCAGCGGAAACAGCCCCTGCTTCCGCCACCGGTCCGGGCGTGACCTTGAACGGGTCGCTGTGGGCGCAGTCGCCCGCGGCGGCGCTGGCGGCCGACATCATGCACCGCAACTGGGACGGGGCGTCGTCGGACCTTGAAGCCGGTCTGCAGGAACTGATCGACGCGGCGGCGCGGAACCCCGAAATCCATCTGCCGGCTGTATCCCTCCTCGGCGAGCTGAAGACCGCGCAGGGACTTCTCCTGGCGGGACTGCGGCTGGACCGCGAAGCCTGGGCAGGCATCCGCGGCACGGGCCAGGCGCTGCCACTTGCCCAGGAACAACTGCTGGCACGGCACTGCCTGAGCCTTATCAGGGCAGGGGAATGGGGAGAGCTCGCCGGGGCGCTCGATGACTACGCCGCGGCCTGCCCCGCCCGCCTCCTTTACAGCGGGGGGATGCTGCATGCGATGCGCGGGTTCTCCTTGCTGCGCCAGGGACGGATTCCGGAAAGCCTGGCGGAGCTGTTCCTGGGCGTGGAAGAACTGATCATCGCCGATCCCCTGGAAATGCTGCCCTTCGCACACGCCGTCACCGGGTATGCTGCCGCCCTGGCCGGGCACCCGGGGGAGGCGCAGGAACAGGCCCGGCAGTTCCGCTCCACCGCCTATCGCGGACTGCCGAGCCTGCAGCTGCTCTCCGAGGCCTATTGCCTTGCCGTGGAACGCCTCACCGGCCGGGTCGGGGGCTGGCGCGGCCTGGGAGAATTGGCCGACCTGGCGCAGCATCAGGGGCTCAGAGGAGTTGAAACAGACATCAGAAGGCTTGTCCTCCGCGGCGGCGACACCGGCAGCGCCCCCGCCTTGGTTTCCAGCAGCGGCGCGGTGGAGGGGGCGGAAGCGCGGCTCCTGGAGGCTTTCGCGCTCGCAGTGTCCGGCTCCGACGCGGCCGGACTGATCGCGATCAGCGACGAAGCGACCGCTGCGGGGCAAGGACTGCTGGCCTTTGACGCGGCCCAACAGGCGGCGGCCTGCCTGGAAAACAGCCCGGATCGGTGGAAGCTCACCGCTGTCCAACGCAGACTGCACCACCTGATGGTCGATGCCGGCATGTCCGAATACATGGACGTTGTCCACAGCGAGGGTGGCCCCGGGCTGACGGCGCGCGAGACGGAGATCCTGGAGCACGTGGCGGGCGGCTCCTCCAATGCCGACATAGCGGCTGCCCTCTCCCTGTCGCCCCGGACCGTCGAGGGACACCTCAGCCGGATCTTCGCCAAACTTGGCATCAGCCGGCGGGCGGAGCTCCTCGATGTGAACCGGAAGATCCAGCACTCCTTAGCGGTGCGCGAGGATTTCCCCGAGCTGCGGTGACAGTGGCCCTGCGTACTTCGCGGGTGGCCGGCGGGCCCGGCGGGAGTACCACCAAGTAGTGCGGCCGGGATTAGGAAAGAGAAGTCGGGTAAACGCTACTCGTGCACAGGTATGGCCCAGGGGTATTCAATTAAGACAGTTCCCGACGAGGGGTCTCATATAAGAAAATCCAGGGCGGTCGCCGTACGCGGGCCAGAACAGCCGGAAAGGGTGGCCACAAGCCGACCCTTGATTGCTGAAGAAGCTACTGCCACCATTAAAAGTGGTCGCGCGAACACTTCCCATCTTCCAACTCCTTCATTGGAATCGCACGGTGTCCCGACCGGCAGCCGTGCGCCAAGGTCGGAGCCGGCGGCGTCAGAGCCTTCTGAGACCGAGGCTCTCCCCCCAGCCGCCGCCGGCTCCCTATAAAAGGTCCAGAGATAGCAGTCCAGGTCAGCGGGGTACCCCGAGTGGCGAAGAGGCCTCAATTGAGCTGCTGATCAGCGACGGGGAGTGGGCCCCGTCCCGGTGCCGCCCAAGGCAACCGTCGAAGCATGGGATAATTAGGATTAATCTGCGTGACGTAATAGTGCTTGTCTCCTCGAGGGCCTTCGGGCACGGTGCGCCGCAGCGATCGCCGATCCAGGAGTATCCCCCATGGTTGCCACACCAGCCCACCTCCTCCGCTCAGCCATGGCGCTGGGCAACGATGAGGTCTTGAGGATCCGCAATGACTTCCCGATCCTGAGCCAGTCCGTCAACGGCAGCCCCCTGGTGTATCTGGACTCCGGTGCCACCTCGCAGAACCCGCTCAGCGTGCTTGAAGCCGAGCAGGAATTCTATGAGCAACGGAACTCGGCAGTCCACCGCGGTGCCCACCACCTCGCGGTGGAGGCCACCGAGTCCTTCGAGGACGCTAGGGAGACCGTCGCGGCCTTCATCGGAGCCGAACCGGACGAACTGATCTGGACCTCCAACGCCACGGAGGGCCTGAACCTGCTCAGCTACTCCTTCCTGAACGCCTCGCTGCCCGGGGCTGCCCCCGAAGCCGCCCGCTTCGCCTTGGCCGCCGGCGACGAGATCGTGGTCACGGAGATGGAACACCACGCCAACCTCATCCCCTGGCAGCAGCTGGCGGAACGGACCGGAGCGACCCTCCGCTTCATCCCCGTCGATGACGCCGGAGCCCTGGACCTCGGCGCCGCCGCACGCATCATCGGCAGCCGGACGCGCGTCCTCGCCTTCACCCATGCCTCGAATGTCCTTGGCACCATCAACCCGGTGCCCGCGCTCGTCGCCCTGGCCCGGGCCGCCGGGGCCCTTGTCGTGCTGGACGCCTGCCAGTCCGCGCCGCACCTGCCCTTCGACGTCAAAGCACTCGACGTGGACTTCGCCGTCTTCTCCGGACACAAGATGCTGGCACCGACCGGAATCGGCGGGCTGTACGGCCGGTCTGAGCTGCTCAACGCGATGCCGCCATTCCTGACCGGCGGCTCCATGATCACCACCGTCACGATGGAACGGGCCGGCTTCCTGCCCAGCCCGCAGCGTTTTGAAGCCGGTACCCAAAAGATCTCGCAGGCCGTGGCCCTCGCCGCCGCCGCGAACTACCTGAGCGAGACAGGCATGGCCCGGATCCACGCCTGGGAGGCCCAGCTGGGCCAGCGCCTCGTGGCGGGCCTTGAGTCCATCCCGGGAATCCGGGTGTTGGGCCCGACGGCCGGCCAGGAGCGGATCGGGCTGGCGGCGTTCGACGTCGCCGGCGTCCACGCCCACGACGTCGGGCAGTTCCTGGACAGCCGGGGCATTGCCGTGCGGGTGGGGCACCACTGTGCCCAGCCGCTGCACCGCCGTCTTGGACTGACGGCCACTACCCGGGCCAGCACCTACCTTTACAACACCACGGATGACGTGGACACGTTTCTCGACGCCGTCGCCGGCGTCCGGGGATACTTCCAAGCCTGAGGACGGCAGTACATGAGTCTTGACCAGCTTTACCAGCAGATCATCCTTGAGCACTCCAAGGCCCGGCATGGCAGCGGGCTGAACGGAACGGCCGTTCCCGACGGCGCAAGCAGCGGCCAGTCCCATCAGCTGAACCCGGTGTGCGGTGACGAAATCACCCTCCGGGTGGCCGTCGCGGACGGGAAGGTCAGGGAAGTGCGCTGGGACGGGGACGGCTGCTCGATTTCGATGGCGTCGGCGTCCGTGCTGACGGACCTGGCCGAGGGCCTGGACCCGGAGGAGCTGCGCGCCGTGATCGGCAGCTTCCGCGAGGTGCTGCGCTCCCGCGGCAAGGTGGCGGCCGACCCGGAGATCCTGGGCGACGCCGCGGCCTTTGAGGGCGTGGCCCGGTACGCCGCCCGGGTCAAGTGCGCCATGCTCTCCTGGGTCGCCGCGGAAGACGCGCTCGGGCAGGCCCTTTCCCATTAGGCGCCGGTCCTCCGCCGCGCAGGAGCGCGGCCCTACCCGGCCGGGCTCAGGGCCGGCCGAGTCCCTTGTAGATCCAGCCTGCCGCGCGCCACTTGGACGGGTCCAGGACGTTCCGGCCGTCGAGGATGCGCGGAGACGAGACGAGCGACCGGGTGGTGTACGGGTCAAGCTCGCGGTACAGCTTCCATTCGGTCAGCAGCAGCACCGCGTCGGCCCTGCGCAGGGTGGTTTCCAGGTCCGGTTCCAGCGGCAGTTCCGGGAAGCGTTTGGCGGCATTGACGAGGGCCTGGGGATCGGTAACCGTCACTACGGCGCCCTGCAGTTGGAGCTGCGCCGCGACGCTGAGGGCCGGTGAGTCCCGGACGTCGTCGCTTTCGGGTTTGAAGGCGGCGCCGAGCACGGCGATCCGCTGGCCCATGAGCGAGCCTCCGCAGAGTTCCCTGGTGAGTTCGACGACGCGGGTCCGGCGGCGCATGTTGATCGCGTCCACCTCGCGCAGGAAGGTCAAGGCCTGGTCCGCGCCCAGTTCGCCGGCCCGGGCCATAAAGGCCCTGATGTCCTTGGGCAGGCAGCCACCGCCGAAGCCGATGCCGGCGTCGAGAAATTTCCGGCCGATCCGTTCGTCCAGGCCGATCGCGTCGGCCAGCCGGGTGACGTCGGCGCCGGTGGCTTCGCAGACCTCGGCCATGGCATTGATGAACGAGATCTTGGTGGCGAGGAACGAGTTGGCGGCCGTCTTGACGAGCTCCGCTGTGGCGTAGTCGGTGATCAGCCGCGGTGTGCCTTTGGCGAGCGGCACCTGGTAGACCTGGTCCAGGACAGCCACCGCGGGGTGGTCCTCGTTGCCTTCCGGGACGCCGTACACCAGGCGGTCCGGGTTCAGCGTGTCGGTCACCGCATGGCCTTCGCGGAGGAATTCCGGATTCCACACCAGAGTGGCGCCCGGTTCGGCTTCGGCGATGATGTCGGCAAGCCTCGCCGCGGTCCCGACCGGAACGGTGGATTTGCCGGCAATGATGTCGCCGGGGGACACCTGGCCGGCCAGGGCCTCCACCGCCACATCGACGTAGCGTAAGTCCGCGGCGTTTTCGCCGCGCTTTTGCGGAGTGCCCACGCAGATGAAATGGACTTCGGATCCGCGGGCCGCCGACAGTTCGGTGGTGAACCTCAAGCGGCCCGATTCCTCGAGCTCGGACAAGAGCTCGTCCAGAACGGGTTCGTAAAATGGCGCGTGCCCGCCGGAGAGCTGGGCCACTTTGGTTTCGTCAAGATCGACGCCAACCACGTCGTGACCAAGCTTCGCCATACAAGCGGCATGGACGGCGCCAAGATACCCGCAGCCGATTACCGAGATCCGCATTCCGAGGTCCTCACACAAAAGTGGTGTGATCATAGATTACGTGCTGGGGGCGGGTTTGGCACGGGCCTACGCAAAGTCATGACCAAGAGCGCGAGCAGGCCGCCGAGGGTGGCTCCGCAGGTATTGGCAACGACGTCGGCCAACGCGGGGTAGCGCTCGGGCAGGAAGGCGAATTGGGCGACTTCGATCAGGCCGGACAGCAGCAGGCCGGCGGCCCCGCCTGCCCACCAGTAGCGCCTGCCCAGGATCCAGACGACCAGTGCGCCCAGCGGTACGAACAGGACGACGTTCGCAGCGGACTCCACGACGGCGTAGTTTATCCAGGCCGGCATGCCCGCCTCGTGCAACTTTTTGAGCGCCTTCATCAGCATCCCGGCACCCGTCCGGTCCACCGGTGTGGGCCACAAGGCGATGGCGCCCAGGATGATCGCATAGGCGATGAATTCCCATTTGGCTACACGGCGGCGGGATCGCAACGGGCGGCGCCTTTCGGTAGTTCACCGGCATTTTCCCCGAGTCTAGTGCCCGCGCGCTGCGCGCACTGCTGTGGGGGAGCGGCGCGGCCGCGGCGGTCCGGCAAGCCGGGCCGCCGAGGCTCCCGTCAGGCGAGCAAACCGGCGATCCCGATGGCCGCCGTCGCCGCCCCCAGCACCATGGAGATGCTGACGAGGACTATGTGTACGGTCAGGAAGCGGGTCGGCTTGCCGCCGGCATCGCGGGCGCGGGGGTCCTTCATCACGCGGCGCAGGAATTGCGGCCAGACGGCGAGGGACCAGACGCCGGCGACGATCAGGACGACGGCAAGGATTGCGGGAAGGTCCACGCTGCTAGTGGCTCTCGAGCCAGGCCTGGGCCTGCTGCGACTGGATGTTGAGGGCCTTGCCGACCATGGGCTCGGCCGCTTCGGCAATCTTGCCGCCCAGGAACGGCACCGACGAGGTGACGGTGCCTTCGAGTTCGACCCGGGTGCTGCCGTCCACGGACACGAGGCGCTGAACCGCGTTGACGTCCAGCGGTGCGCCGGCGACCTTCATGGAAATGCTGCTCTGCCGCGATCCGTCAGCCGCAGGTGCCGCCCAGGTCTCAACCTGGGTCACCTTGAGGCTTTCGCCGACGAATTTCCGGGCGATGTCCGGCATCCGGGTGGTGGGGATGGTCCGGACGGTGGTGGTGACAAACGCGCCGGCCGTGTCGCCGTCGACGGCAAAGGATTCCAGCGTGCCGCCGACGTATTCGCTCGTGTGGCGCAGGAATTCCTCGTTCACGAAAACGGCGGTAACGCGGTCAACACTGTGGGGCAAGGTGGTGGATGCACTCAGGGGCATGGGGTCTCCAATGCTGTTGTACTGGACGCTTCGGGCTCCCAATATCCTACGGGGTGCGCCCGCCAGGCTCCGATTCGAGGTGCTCCAGATTCCGGGCGGCGGCCGTGATATTCCGTGACATGGCGGGGAAGATCAGGCTGTGGAACGGCAGCACCGCGAGCCAGTACAGGCGGCCGCTGAGGCCCTTGGGGAAGAAGATAGCGCGCTGCCGGTAACGGCTCCCGGTGCCCTCGGGCTCCACCGAGAGCTCGAGCCAGGCCCGGCCTGGCGCCCGCATCTCGGCACGCAGCCGGAGCAGCCGGCCGCGGTCAATGCGCTCAGCCCGCCACCAGTCCACCACTTCGCCTTCGGCGAGCAGGTGCGGGTGCCGACGGCCCCGCAACAGGCCCGCCCCACCGGTGAGTTTGTCCAGCCAGCCGCGGACCCGCCAGGCCAGGGGCAGGGAGTACCAGCCGTTGCGCCCGCCGATGCCTTCGAGGATCGTCCAGACATGCTTCGGGTCCACCCCGCTGGTGTAGGTGCGCTCGTCGACGTATACACGGTGCCCGGCCCAGTCGGGGTCCGACGGGAGCGGATCGGCGTCGGCGCCCGCGCTGGCCCACGTCGTTTCCACCTGGCCGTCGCGCTCCTTGCCGAGGGCGAGGGCCACGGCCCGGCGGTACGCGGTCAGGCCACCCTCCGGGAGCGGGATGAGGGCATCAATGTCGTGTTCGCGGGACACGGCGTCGTGCTGGAGGGATTCCACCAGCGGCAGGGACATGGACAGCGGAATCGGGGTCACCAGCGCCACCCACAGCCCGGCCAGCTTGGGCGCCGGCACGGGCAGGGCCAGAACCCAGCGGCGGGGGAGTCCGGCCTCGGCGGCGTACTCCTGCATCATGCCGGCATAGCTCAGCACCTGGCGCGAACCGATGTCGAAGGTGCGGTCGACCGGTCCCTCCAGCGACGCCGCGCCCGCCAGGTAGTGGAGGACATCGCGGACGGCGATCGCCTCGATCTTGTTCCGCACCCAGCTGGGGGCGGGCATCACCGGTAGCGTTTCGGACAGGTGGCGGATCATCTCGAACGACGCCGAACCCGAGCCGATCACGACGCCCGCCTGGAACACGATGGCGTCCACCGGGCAGTCGAGGAAGACTTTGCCCACCGCTTCCCGGGAGCGCATGTGCGTGGACAGGTCGGCGTTGACCGGGTGCAGGCCGCCGAGGAAGACGATCCGTCCGACGCCGGCACCGGCAGCCGCGGTGGCAGCCGTTTCGGCCATCGCCTTTTCCTTGGATTCGAAGCCCGCCCCGGTCGCCATGGAATGGACGAGGTAATAGAGGACGTCGACTCCCGCCAGGGCCTCCCGTAGCGCCGCGTCGTCGTCGAGGCTGCTCTGGATGACTTCGACGTGCTCGAGCCACGGCACACCGGAGATCTTGGCCGGCGTCCGGACCAGGACCTTCACCGTGTGCCCGGCCTCCAGCAGCCGGGGCACCAGCCGGCCGCCGATGTAGCCGGTGGCGCCGGTGACCAGCACGGTTTTCGGGTTCGGGGCCTGGGGCTTGGCGTTCATGGGAGGCTCCTTGTCGTTGCGCATATAAGGCATTCGGAGTGCGGGCAGCGCCGGACGGCTGCAGTCGACTGCCGGTCCGGCGGCGGTCCTCCCAGCCTAGCCCCCACCGCCGTGCGCGGCAGGGCCGGAGCGGCAGGCCCGCGCCGGCAGCGCCCGCCGTCCCGTGCGGTCCGGCCCCGGCTGCGCGGTAGGCTTGGAAGACCCGGGATTCTCACGAATTTCGGCTATTTGTGTTGCCTGCATTCCCGTGATCCCATCAGGAGCAACAGCTATGAGCCTCAACGGCCCCTCTCTCACCGGTCTGCGCCGTGTCCTCGCCGAAGACCGGAATTATGCCCGGGTCCAGGCCGAGGCCGCCCGCGGGTTCGCCGCCCGCAGCGAGGACTACCAGATCAGCGCACCGGCCGGAATGCGGTCCACGCTGCTCGCGGAAATGGCAGACGGACTCGCGACGCTAGCGAAGAACGAAATCGGCGCCGCCGGAACAGGCCGTCCGGCGCCGGTCGTCCTGGCCGTCACCGCGACCGGCCGCGAGGCCGAGGACCTGACCGAAGCCCTGCGCGCCTTCCTGCCGGCCGACGCAGTGGCCGAGTTCCCCAGCTGGGAGACACTGCCGCATGAACGGCTCTCGCCGCGCTCGGACACCGTCGGCCGGCGGCTGTCCGTGCTGCGGCGGCTCGCGCACCCCGAAACGTCCGCCGCCGGTGCGCTGCGCGTCGTGGTGGCCCCGGTGCGCGCCGTCGTGCAGCCGATCGTCGCCGGACTGGGCGAGCTGGTGCCCGTGACCCTGAAGGTCGGCCAGGACGCACCCTTCAGCGGTGTCGTCAAGAGCCTCGCGGACGCCGCCTATGCCCGGGTGGACATGGTGACCCGGCGCGGCGAGTTCGCCGTCCGCGGCGGCATGCTGGACGTCTTCCCGCCCACCGAGGACCACCCCATCCGGGTCGAGTTCTTTGGCGACGAAGTGGACCAGATGCGCTGGTTCGCCGTCGCCGACCAGCGCTCGCTGACCGCGCCCGGCCTGCATCACCCCACCGAACTCCACGCCCCGCCGTGCCGCGAAATCCTGATCACCCCCTCCGTCATGTCCCGCGCGGCGACCCTGAAGACCCAGCTCCCGGCCGCCGCGGACATGCTGGAGAAGATCGCCGGCGGCATCGCCGTCGAAGGCATGGAATCGCTGGCCCCCGTCCTGGTGGACGCCATGGTTCCGTTCCTGGACCAGCTCCCGGCCGGTTCCATCTCGGTGGTGATCGAGCCCGAGAAGGTCCGCACCCGGGCCCACGACCTCGCCGCCACCAACGAGGAATTCCTCGAAGCCGCCTGGTCCATAGCCTCCGACGGCGGCACAGTGCCTCTGGCATTGCATACTGTCCTGAGTTCCGCGGCGTCCGAAGCCCTGCATTCGGCCAGCTTCCGTTCGCTGACCGAAACCCGCACCGCCGCCCTCGAGCACGGCGTCTCCTGGTGGTCCATCACCTCGCTGGCCACCGACGAAGAGCTGCTGCCCGACGTCGACGTGCTCAACCTGCACGCCCGGGAACCCCGCGGCTACCAGGGCGACGTGGCGGAAATGATGGACTTCATCGGCTCCCGCGTCCGGGACCAGTGGCGGATCGTTGTGGTCACCGAGGGCCCCGGCCCGGCGCAGCGCCTCGCAGAGCTTTTCCACGACAACGACATCCCCTGCGCACGGGTGGACACCCTCGATGCGGACCCGCAGGCCGGGCTGATCGAGGTGACCACCGCCGCCGTCGGCCGCGGTTTTGTCCTGGATCCGCTCAAGCTGGCGCTGCTGACCGAGGCGGACCTGCTGGGCCGCACCTCCGCCGGTTCCACCAAGGACATGCGCCGGATGCCGTCCAAGCGGCGGAACGCCGTCGATCCGCTCCAGCTTGTGGCCGGCGATTCCGTGGTGCATGAACAGCACGGCATCGGCCGGTTCGTGGAGCTCATCCAGCGCCGGGTGGCCGGGGGCGGCGACGGCGTGCGCGAATACCTGGTCCTGGAATATGCCCCGTCCAAGCGCGGCGCCCCGGGCGACCGGCTCTTTGTGCCCACCGACCAGCTGGACCAGGTCACCCGGTACGTCGGCGGCGATACTCCGGCGCTGAGCAAGATGGGCGGCGCGGACTGGGCGAGCACCAAGTCCAAGGCCCGCAAAGCGGTCAAGGAGATCGCCGGCGAGCTGATCCGGCTGTACTCGGCCCGGATGGCCTCCCGGGGCTACGCCTTCGGCCCCGATACCCCGTGGCAGCGGGAACTTGAGGAAGCCTTCCCCTACGTCGAGACCCCGGACCAGCTGACCACCATCAACGAGGTCAAGGCGGACATGGAGCGGGAGATCCCGATGGACCGGCTGATCTCCGGCGACGTCGGCTACGGTAAGACCGAGATCGCGGTCCGGGCCGCGTTCAAGGCCGTCCAGGACGGCAAGCAGGTGGCCGTGCTGGTGCCCACGACGCTGCTCGCCCAGCAGCACTACGAGACGTTCACCGAGCGGTTCTCCGGCTTCCCGCTCGTCGTCAAGCCGCTGTCCCGCTTCCAGAGCGGCAAGGAGGCCAAGGAAACCTCCGACGGCGTCAAGGCCGGTTCCGTGGACGTTGTGATCGGCACGCACCGGTTGCTGTCCAAGGACTTCGGTTTCAAGGACCTCGGCCTGGTGATCGTGGACGAGGAGCAGCGCTTCGGCGTCGAACACAAGGAGGCGCTCAAGAAGATGCGCACCAACGTGGACGTCCTGGCCATGAGCGCCACCCCGATTCCGCGCACCCTGGAAATGTCCCTGACCGGCATCCGCGAGACCTCCACCCTGGCCACCCCGCCGGAGGAACGCCACCCCGTGCTGACCTACGTGGGCCCGTACACGGACAAGCAGACCTCCGCCGCGATCCGCCGCGAGCTGATGCGCGAAGGCCAGGTGTTCTTCGTCCACAACCGGGTGTCCACGATCGACCGCACCGCGGCTAAGATCCGCGAACTGGTCCCGGAAGCCCGGGTGGAGGTGGCGCACGGGCAGATGTCCGAGAGCCGGCTGGAACAGATCATCGTGGATTTCTGGGAAAAACGCTTCGACGTCCTCGTCTGCACCACCATCATCGAGACCGGCCTGGACATCTCCAACGCCAACACCCTGATCGTGGACGGCGCGGACAAGTACGGATTGTCCCAGCTGCACCAGCTGCGCGGACGGGTGGGCCGCGGCCGGGAACGCGCCTACGCCTACTTCCTCTACCCCTCGGAGGAACCGCTCGGCGAGGTGGCGCTGGAACGGCTTAAGGCCGTCGCGACGCACAACGAACTCGGCGCCGGCATGCAGCTGGCCATGAAGGACCTCGAAATCCGCGGTGCAGGCAACCTGCTCGGCGGCGAGCAGTCCGGCCACATCCAGGGCGTCGGCTTCGACCTCTACATCCGGCTGGTGGGCGAGGCCGTGGCCGAATACCGGGGCGAGGCCGAGGAGAAGGCCGCCGAAATGAAGATCGAGCTGCCGGTCAACGCGCACCTGCCGCACGATTACGTGCCGGGCGAACGGTTGCGCCTGGAGGCCTACCGCAAACTCGCCGGCGCCATCACCTATGAGGCGATCGACGAGGTCCTCGCCGAGCTGGTGGACCGCTACGGCGAACTGCCGCTGCCCGCGACCAACCTGATCGACGTCGCCCGGTTCCGGGTGGGCGCCCGCGAGGCCGGGTTGTCCGACGTCGCGTTGCAGGGCAACTTCATCAAGTTCTCCCCGGCGCAGCTGCCCGAGTCCAAGCTCATGCGCCTCACCCGGATGTACCCCGGCGCGCAGGCCAAGCCGGCTCTCGACGCGGTGCTCATTCCGAAACCGAAAACCGCCCGGATCGGCGGCCGGGACCTGCAGGACGCCGAGATCCTCGAGTGGGCCAACGGCGTCATCCGCAACATCTTCTCCGACGCACCGCTAGCGGTGAAGTAAAAGAATGATGGGAGGACATCACGCCGCATCGGGAGCCGCGGCGTGGGTGGCGATCGCCTCGACCGGGCCCTACGCGCTGGGCTGGTACCCGCTGGATCCGACCGGAATCGTGATCGGCGGGATGGCGACGGCGGGGACGGCCCTGGTCTGCGACTGGGACCACCGTTCCAGCACGATCGCGCACTCGCTGCCGCCGCTGTCCAACGTGATTGCCGTGGGCATCGAAAACGCCAGCGGCGGGCACCGGCAGGGCACCCACTCGGTGCTGGGCGCGGCGTTCTTCGTGCTGCTCGCCGCGATGGCCGGGCAGTTCCAGCTGCAGACCGACTGGGGACTGCTGTCCGTGGGCGCCGGGCTGCTGTGCATGTTCATGATCAACATCGCGGCGAAGGCCCTGAAGCTCTTCCCGAAGTACGGCTGGATCAGCAACTGGGTCTTCGCCCTGGTCATGGCCGGACTGGTGACGTGGTTCGCGCCGCACCAGTGGACCTGGCTTCCCGTCTCGATGCTTACCGGCGTGCTGGTGCACATTGTGGGGGACATGATCACCACCGGGGGAGTGCCGCTGCTCTGGCCGCTTGTGATCAAACCGCCGAAGGTCCTGCGAAAATTGCCGCTGCTCAAGGACGTCTGGAAAGCCAACGGGGCGTTCTCCATCCCGCTGCTGGGCCGGGCGGGTTCGCGGCGGGAATGGTTTGTGCTGATCCCGGTCAGCGCCTACGCCATGATCGGCATGTTCGGCGCTGCCCTGGCGCTCGGCAAGGCGCACTTTCCGGCCGCCGTCGCGCTGGGCACAGGGCTCATCAGCAGCCTCTTCGGCGGGCTCCCCGGCGGCCGGCCGTAACCAGCACCGTTAAATGACTGAAGCTCCGGAAATCCGGAGCTTCAGTCGTTTAAGCGTGGCGTTTAGTCTTCGCCGGCCGAATCCGAGCGGCCCATGATGGTCTGCGGGATCCAGAACGAGGCGGCAAACAGGGCCAGGCACGCGGCCATCGGCCAGGGGTTGCCCAGCGTCAGGAAAGACAGCGAGTACAGGGACGCGAGGAACAGGACCATCATCACGGAAAAGATGACGATGGTCGAGCCAAGGTTGTTCTCGGCCGGCGCTGCCTGCGCGCTCTGCTGGTTCTGCTGGGTGTTGCTGGACATTCGTTCCTCCTCGGCCCCGCGGGGCTCAAAACTGTGGCGGCTGCCGGTATGGATCAGTACGCGGAGGAACCCTGTTCACCCTTGACGATCGCGATGCCGGAGCTGGCGCCAATACGTGTTGCACCTGCAGCAATCATAGCCTGCGCATCGGCCAGGGAGCGGACGCCGCCGGAGGCCTTGACGCCGAGTCCCGGGCCTACCGCGCGGCGCATCAGGGCGATGTCCTCCGCGGTGGCGCCGCCGCCGTTGAAACCGGTGGAGGTCTTCACGAAGTCGGCACCGGCTTCCACCGCGGCCTCGCAGGCCAGGACCTTCTGGGCATCCTTCAGCAGGGCAGTTTCGATGATGACCTTCAGGATGGCTCCGCCGTCGTGGACGGCCTCGGCAACGGCCGCGATGTCATCAACCAGCGCGCCCTTGTCGTTGGCGCGGGCGGCGGCGATGTTGATGACCATGTCCACTTCTTCCGCGCCGTCCAGCACGGCGCCGCGGGCCTCGAAGGCCTTGACGTCGCTCGGGGTGGCGCCCAGCGGGAAGCCGACCACGGAACACGTCAGGACGCCGGAGCCCTTGAGCGCAGTCTTGACGGTCTTGACCCAGAGGGGGTTCACGCAGACCGACTTGAACTTGTATTCGGCGGCCTCGGCGCAGACCTTGAGGATCTCGGCCTCGCTGGCCTCCGGCTTGAGGAGGGTGTGGTCGATGTAGGAGGCGATGTTTCCGGCGCTGGCCGGGGCGTCCGGCGTGGCGGGGGTGGTGCTGCCGGCGGCCGTGGTGGCTTCGTTGCTCATGGTGGTCCCTTTCCTGGCGGGCCTGCTTCTGTGTTGTCCCGCTGGGGCCTTGTAGGCCCGCGGACACCGCGTTAATCGCGGCTTCTCAGGTGTCCATCTTGCCATAAGGGGTCCGCCGGCAGGCCGCCCACGGGCCTGCCGGCGCCGCGTGCCTACGCGGCGTGGCCGAGGGGGTCGGCCAGGGTGGCCTGCAGCAGCTGCGAGGCGCACACCGAGGCGGCAGACGCGGCTGCCACCAGCAGTCCCAACCGCACGCCGTCGAACACTGCGGCATCCCCGATCGCCCAGATGCCAGGCACCGAGGTGCGGAAGTCCTGGCCGATCACGATGCCGCCGCGGGGAGCGGTTTTGAGCCCGGCACTGACGGAGAGGGCATCGCGGGCGATCCGATCCTCCGCCAGCACCACCAGGTCGCCGTTCATGGTGGAACCGTCTGCGAAGACGACGCCGGATGCCGGAAGCGTGGACCCCGCAAGGCTGGGGACGACGGCGGCGGGGCGCTGCGTGGTGCGGACGGGACGGACGCCCCTGGCCCGGAGCACGGCCTCCGCCTGCCCGGCGGCGGTCCCGGTGCCCACCAGGATGCCGAGGGGACGCCGGCCCAGTACCCGGGTGACGTCCTTGACGGCCTCGCCCAGCCCGGTGGCGTCGTCGATGGTGGAGTAGCTGAGGCACCGGCCGGCGCCTTCGAGCGGCGCGCCCTCGGGGGAGGATCCGGTGGCGATGACCAGCTGGTCGTAGCTGAACTCCAGCCCGTCCGCCGTCGTCACCCGCTGTCCGTCGGGATCGATGTAGCTGACCGGCTGGCCGAAGCGTACCGAAACCTGCGGCAGGGCAGCGAGCTCAATGAGCTCGGCCGGGGCACTGTCCCGGTTGCTCAGCACCGTGATTCCGCCGGCGAACGGGGTCCGGGTCAGCTGCCGGACGAGGGCCTGCGCGGCCGGGCCGGCCCCGGCGATGACGATCCGGGGCCGGGTCTGGGAATCGGGTGTTGCGGTGGGGGTGGCGGACATGGTGTGGCCCTTTCGCTGGTGGCCGGTGGTGTGGCCTGCGTGCTTGATGCACCCAGCGTAGGCGGCGGGTTTTTCCGGCGTGTTTCCCGGGTGTTGCCGTTTCCCCGGTGCCCGTTCGCCAGTATTTACCGGCCGGTAATGTCCTGGGTCACACCCGGAGCCGGTAGCCGCGCTTCACGACGGTTTCCACCAGCCGGCCGTCCGGCAGCGAGGAGCGCAACCGGCTCACGGTCATGTCCAGGGCGTGGACGGAACCCCGTAGCTCCAGCAGTTCGGACAAGGCCTCGCGGGACAGGACCGCCCCGCCGGCTCCCAGCAGGGCCCGGAGCAGCAGCAGCGGGGCCGGCGCCATGTCCACGGCCTCGCCGTCGATCCGCAGCGAGCGGCCGCGGAGTTCGACGCTGCCCGAGGCGGTGTCCAGGCGGCGGACGTGGTTCAGGGCCAGGTGTTCGCAGACCAGCCTGATGAGCGCGCCCATCCGGAACCGTTCCGGGACGAGCGGCTGCAGCCCGGCATCAATCAGGGGCTGGGCCGTGACTGGACCCACGACGGCGGTGGCGACGTTCGTTTTGAGGCTCTCCACGAGCTGTTTGTACAGGCCCATCTCGTGCGCGGTGCTCCACATCGCGTCGACGGCCGGGGCGCTCGTGAACGTCAGCACGTCGAGGTTGCCGGTGCAGGCCGCCTCGATCAGGCGCGGCAGCCGGTCCGCGCCGTCGGGCTTGACCCAGCGGTACGGGGTGACGGTCAGGACGGTGGCGCCGGACATCCGCAGCCGCTCCAGCTGGCGGACGTCGGTGTAGCCGTGCAGCTGCACGGCTACGGTCTTCCCGCGCACGCCTTCGGCCAGGAGCATGTCCACGAGGGTCGCGGTGGTTTCGTCGCTGCTGATCCCGACGTCGGCCAGTCCGGCCGCCCGGACGGCGCCGCGGGCCTTGGGGCCGCGGACGAACATCCGGGTGGTGCCGAGGGTTTCGAGCAGCTGCTCGCCGATACCGAACGTATCCGCGGCCTCGCACCAGCGGCGCATCCCGTAGGCGGTGGTGGCGATGCAGAGCTCGGGTTTGGCATCGATGATGGCGCGGGTGTCCTCGATCAGCCGCAGGTCCTCCTGCACCGGGGCGATCTTCAGCGCCGGCGCGTGCAGCACCTCGGCGCCGCGCCGTTCCAGGGCTTCGATCAGGTCCTGGGAGCGCCGGTGCGACGTGACGCCGATCCGGAACCCCTCGAGGGGAAGTTCGGCCTTCTCCAGGCCTTCCCCGGGGGCGGCGGCACCGGGTACGGCGGTGGCGGGGGCGATGGCGTTCAACGCATTCACTGCTCTCACGCGCCCGTCAGGGACGCGGCGAGGCGGTCCAGTTCGGCGGTGGCTTCGGCGCAGCCGCGGTTGGCTTCGGCCACCCGGACCACGTCGCCGATCACCAGCACGGCCGGGTTGGTGCAGTCCGCGGCCGCGGTGGTGATGGTGCCGAGTTCGGCGATGGTGGTGCGCTGGCCGGGGCGGTAACCGCGTTCGATGACGGCCATCGGCATGTCGGGCCGCATCCCGGCGCGGCGCAGCCCGGCTGCGAGCTGGCGCAGGGTGCCGATGCCCATCAGGACCACGATCGTCCCGCCGAGCCCGGCTAGGCCAGCCAAGTGAGTGTGTTCCTTCTCGGTCAGCGGGGCGTGGCCGGAGACCACGGTGAACATGTGGCTGACCTCGCGGTGCGTGACCGGGATCCCGGCCGCGGCCGGGACTGAGATGGCGCTTGTGACGCCGGAGATGACCCGGACGGGGATGCCTGCCTTCACGCAGGCCGCGACTTCCTCGCCGCCGCGGCCAAAGACGTACGGGTCGCCGCCCTTGAGCCGCACCACGCTCTTGCCTGCCAGGGCGGCGGCGACCATCAGCTCCTCGATCCCGGACTGGCTGACCGGGTGGTGGCCGGGGCGCTTGCCCACGTCCACGAGTTCGGCCGTGCTCAGCGAGGGAAGCTCCTGGTAGGGGGCGAGCCGGTCGTAGAACACGACGTCGGCGTCCCGCAGCGCCTTGACGGCCGCCACGGTCAGCAGCTCGGTGGTTCCGGGGCCGCCGCCCACCAGGGTGACGTGGCCGGCGGGACCCGCGGCGGGCTCGGCCGAGACCGGGATGCCGTTCTCGCGGCACCGCTCCAGCAGGGCTTCCCAGCCAGGCTGGCCGTCGTCGACCGCGGCCACCAGGAAGGGCCGTTCGGGCAACGG
The DNA here is from genome assembly GCF_040547005.1 of Arthrobacter sp. UYCu712. NCBI lineage: Bacteria > Bacillati > Actinomycetota > Actinomycetes > Micrococcales > Micrococcaceae > Arthrobacter > Arthrobacter sp. UYCu712. The sequence continues at coordinate 22,109 of NZ_JBEPOZ010000005.1, read as the reverse complement.
GCCATCGTGCGGCGCGCCGGCCGGTGTGCTGAGCCGGGAGACGAGTGCGCCCGCGGCCTCGAAGCGCCGGACGGCCTGGCGGGCGGCGTGGTCCGAACCGGTGACCAGGACTTCGCGGCCGGTGAGATCAATGCTGAGCTGCATGGCTATACCTCGTTCTCATCGCGGGGCCTCATGGGGATGGACGCACCGATCATCACTGGCTGCTGGGCGGCCAGCGCCTTCTCCTCTGCCGTGGCCGGGCGCATCTGGCCGCGCTCGTCCGGGACGAAGGTGATGGAGTCGTCCTTCTGGTCGGGGGCGTTGACGAAGGAGCGGAACCGGCGCAGGCGCTCGGGATCCTTCAGGGTGTCGGCCCACTCGTCGACGTAGGTGTCAACATGCTTGGCCATGGCGGCCTCGAGGTCCTCGGCGATGCCCAGGGTGTCGTGCACCACCACGTCCTCGACATGTTTGATGCCGCCGTCGAGCTCCTCCTGCCACCGGGCGGTGCGCTGCAGGCGGTCGGCCGTGCGGATGTAGTACATGAAGTAGCGGTCAATGTACTTGAGCAGTGTTTCGTCGTCGAGGTCCTTGGCCAGCAGCTGGGCGTGCGCCGGGGTGGCGCCGCCGTTGCCGCCGACGTACAGGTTCCAGCCGTCAGCGGTGGCGATGACGCCGACGTCCTTGCCCCGGGCCTCGGCGCATTCGCGGGCACAGCCGGAGACTCCCATTTTGAGCTTGTGCGGGCTGCGGAGGCCGCGGTAGCGCAGTTCCAGCGCGATGGCCATGGCCACCGAGTCCTGCACTCCGAAGCGGCACCAGGTGGAACCGACGCAGGACTTTACCGTGCGCAGGCTCTTGCCGTAGGCCTGGCCGGACTCGAAGCCGGCGTCCACAAGCTCCTTCCAGATTTCCGGGAGCTCCTCCAGCCGGGCGCCGAACATATCGATGCGCTGGCCGCCGGTGATCTTGGTGTAGAGGTTGTACTTATCGGCCACGGCGGCGATGACGCCGAGCTTCTTCGGGGTGATCTCGCCGCCGGCGATGCGGGGGACCACGGAGTAGGTGCCGTCCTTCTGCATGTTGGCGAGGGCGCGGTCGTTGGTGTCCTGCAGGGTGCCGCGGCCGGCGTCCAGGACGTAGGCGCTGTTCTGGCTGGCCAGGATGTTGGCGATGGTCGGCTTGCAGATGTCGCAGCCGTCGCCGGTCCCGTACTTGGCCATGACCTCCTCGAAGGAGGTCAGTTCCAGGACGCGGATGGTCTCGAAGAGTTCCTGGCGGGAGAGCTCGATGTGTTCGCAGAGGGCATTGGAGACGGCGACGCCGGACTTGGTCAGTTCGGTTTCGAGCAGCTTCTTGAGCATCGGCACGCAGGAGCCGCAGCTGGTGCCGGCGCGGGTGCAGCCCTTGAGCTCGCCGAGTTCCTGGACGGGGGCGTTGCCGTCGCAGGCCCCGCAGCCGTTGACGGTGTCGCGGATGGTTCCGGCAGAGACGTTGTTGCAGGAACACAGGATTGCGTCGTCCGGGAGTTCGGTGTCCGGGGCGTCGCCGCCGCCGGCCGCGGTGAGGTACGCGCCGGGTTCGGCGGCCAGTTGGCGGCCCAGCATGGGGCGGAGGCTCGTGTAGGGCGAGGCGTCGCCGACGAAGATTCCGCCGAGGAGGGTCTTGGCATCGTCCGTCGTGACGATCTTCTGGTAGACGCCCCGGGCGGGGTCGGCGTAGACGATCTCGAGGGCGTGCTCGGTGCGGGCGAAGGCGTCACCGAAGCTGGCGACGTCGACGCCGGACAGCTTGAGCTTGGTGGCGGTGTCGAAGCCCGGGAAGGTCGCAACGCCGCCGTGCAGCCGGTCCGCGACAATCTCCGCCATGGTGTTTGCCGGTGCCACGAGGCCCAGGCACATGCCGCCGAAGTTGGCTACCTCACCGATCGCCCAGATGCCGGGGACCTCGGTTTCGCAACCGTCGGAGATGACGACGCCGCCGCGCGGGCCGAGCTGGAACTGCGGGGCGATGCCTTCGGTTTCCGGTCCATTGGCTGCGCGGAACAGTTCGTCGCGGGGCCGCACACCGATCGCGACGATCACGATGTCGGCGTCGATGATCCGGCCGTCCGCCATGAGGACGCCGGTGACCTGGCCGTCGTCGTCGGAGAGGACCTCCGAGGGGAACACGCCGCCGTGGACGGTGAAGCCCTTGGCTTCGATGAGGCGGCCCAGGGCCTGGCCTGCGCCTTCGTCCAGCTGGGTGTTCATGAGCCAGGGGGAGCCGTTGATGACGATCGGGGCGGCGCCGAGCTGCTCGGTGCCGGCCGCGGATTCCAGGCCCAGGAGGCCGCCGCCGATGGTGACGGCGTTGACTTTGCGGCCGAACTTGGCCGTCAGTTCCGCGATCGCCTGGTTGATGGCCCGGACGTCCTCCAGGGTGCGGTAAACGTGGGTAAGGTCGGAGCCGGCGATGGGCAGGCGGGCCGCATCGGAGCCGGTGGCGACGACGAGCTCGTCGTACGGGTACACAGTGCCGGCTGCGGTGGTGACGCTTTTGCCTGCGGTGTCGACTGCCGTGACGCGCTCGCCGGTCCGGAGGCTGAGGGCCTCGTGGTCCCACATGGAGGCGCTGCCGAGGGTGAGGTCCACGCTGCTGTCCGTGAGGGCCTTGCTCAGTGCGACACGGTCATAGGGGAGGTGCGCTTCTTCGGTCAGGACCGTCACGTGCCAGCCGTCGAGGCCCCGGGAGTGCATGGCGTCCGCGAAGCGGTGGGCTGCGGGGCCGCCGCCGGCAACCACAACATGCCGTGGGTTCTTGGCGCGCTCTGCGCCCAGGTTCTGGGGGCTGGAAGTCTGTCCGGTCACTGTGGGCCTTTCGCATGGGCCGCAGACGGTGCTCTGCAGCTTGTGTACCCAGACTAGGTATCTGCAGTTTCGCTTCAGTTTCCCTTATGTTTCGTGATCTTAACTTCTGCATCACGACTGCGTTTCCGAGGGGGTGAGTTCTCTTTTACCCGCCGGACACATTGGGCGCATCCGGATGAAACACCGCGGGCCTAGCTTGGATATGTGGCCGCAGCAGCGGTCCGGCCCGCAAGGGATGTATCAGAAGAGAGGGGCCGGGATGACCGCCGTACTTGAAAGCGCAGTACTCGACGCATCACCCGACATCGAGGATCAGGCTGCTGGGTCCGGAGCCGGCTGGCACCGTGTGTGTGCCGTGGCGGACCTGGAACCGGCATGGGGCGAGGCGGCGCTGATCGCGGGCCGCCAGGTGGCCTTGTTCCGCACCGTGTCCGGTCAGGTTTTCGCCGTCGCACAGGAGGACCCGGCCACCGGGGCCAATGTGATGGCCCGCGGTATCACGGGGTCCCGCGGGGACCGCCCGACAGTGGCTTCACCGCTGCACAAGGAGGTCTACGACCTCGGTACGGGGGAGTGCCTCGGCACCCCGGCCCTGCGGCTCGCAACCTTCTGTACCCGGATTGTGGGCGGGTACATCGAGGTCGAGCTCTAGAGTCCCAGGGCCTCGCGGACGTCGGCGAGGACACCGTCCAGGGCGGCGCGTGCCTGGAGCCGTGCCTCGGGCAGTTCCGCCGCCGAACCGACGCTGCGGATGACCTCCAGGTAACACTTGAGCTTGGGCTCGGTCCCGCTGGGCCGGATGATGACGCGGCTGAGGTCCCTGGTCAGGTACAGCAGGCCTTCGGTCGGCGGGAGGTGCTCGCTGCCTTCGGCCAGGTCCGTGACCGTCTCGACGGCGGAGCCGCCAAAGGACTCCGGCGCGCTGACGCGCAGCCGGTTCATCATGGCGTCCAACAGGCCAAGGTCCGCCACCCGGATGCTGAGCTGGTCGCTCGCGTGCAGGCCATGGACGAGGTACAGCTCATCGAGCGTGTCGAAGATCGTCTTGCCCTCGGCCTTGGCCGCCGCCGCGAACTCGGCGATCAGTACCGCGGCGGAAATCCCGTCCTTGTCCCGGACGAGTGACGGCGCGACGCAGTAGCCCAGTGCCTCCTCGTAGCCGTACAGCAGGCCCGGGACACGCGCGATCCACTTGAAGCCGGTGAGGGTTTCCTCATGGGCATAACCGGCGGCAGCCGCGATCCTGGCGAGCAGCCGCGAGGACACGATCGAGTTCGCGAAGACGCCCTCCGGCGCCTCGTCACCGGCGGCCGCGAAGCGCGCCACGACGTGCGCGCCCAGCAGGGCGCCCACTTCGTCGCCGCGCAGCATCCGCCAGGCGCCCGTGTCCGGATCCTTGGCGGCAACCGCGGCGCGGTCGGCGTCGGGGTCGTTGGCGATCACGATGTCCGCGTCCACCCGGGCCGCTGTCTCGAGCGCCAGGTCCAGGGCGCCGGGCTCTTCCGGGTTCGGGAAGTTCACGGTGGGGAAATCAGGGTCCGGTTCCGCCTGTTCCGTGACCAGCGTGACGTCGGCAAAGCCGGCCGAGTGCAGCACGGCCACGGCGGTTTCGCCGCCCACCCCGTGCATCGGGGTCAGGACAATCTTGAGGTCCCGGGCCGGGAAATGCGCGGGGACGGCGAGGGCAGCGACGGCGGCCTCGTAGTCCGAGGCGATGGTGCGGTCCAGCACCGTCCAGCCGTCCTTGGCCAGGACGATGGACTCCAGAGCGCCGGCGGCGTCGATCCTCGCCGCGATCAGGGCGTCGTAGGGTGCGACGATCTGCGCGCCACGGCCGCTCTCCTCCACGGCGTGCCGGCCGAGGTAGACCTTGTAGCCGTTGTCCTGCGGGGGGTTGTGGCTGGCCGTCACCATCACGCCGCCGTCGCACTCCAGGGCCCGCACCGCGTAGGCGAGCAGCGGAGTGGGGAGGGCGGCAGGCATCAGGAAGGTTTCAATCCCGGCGGCGGTCAGGATCGCCGCGGTCTCTTCGGCGAAGATATCGGAGTTGTAGCGGGCGTCATAGCCGACGACGGCGCGCGGCCGGGTGCCGGGGGCGGCCTGCTCGACGGCGTTGGTCAGGAAGGAGGTGAAGCCAGCCGCGGCGCGGCGCACCACAACGCGGTTCATCCGGTTCGGGCCGGGCCCGAGTGCCGCGCGCAGCCCGGCGGTGCCGAACTGCAGGGTGCCGCCGAAGCTGTCCGCGAGCTCCTGCCGGGCCGCGGCGGTGCCGTTGTCCGTGAGCTGGATCAGCTCGGTGAGCGCGGCGGCGGTGGCCGGGTCCGGATCCTGGGCGGCCCATGCTCGGGCATCGCTCAAGAGTCGTGACAGTTCGGCATCAGAAGACGTCATGGGTACCAAACTATCCGCAATCGGCGGGGAATAGTTCCCGCGACAAGCGGGACGGCCTTAGGGTTCGGTCACGCCGGGCGGTGCCGGCAGCCTTGACACCGATTTTTCCGGACACGTAACGTCTGGAATATGAAGATGGGCCGTGGGGTGGAATGGGCCGTGCACAGTTGCGTCAACATGTCCTGGACGCCGGCGGGGGAAGCCGTCAACTCCGCCCGGCTTGCGGAGTACTACCAGCTCCCCAGCGCGTACCTGAACAAACAGCTCCAGGCGCTGGTCAGAGCCGGTGTCCTGACCTCGGTCTCGGGTCCCCGGGGAGGCTTCCACCTGGCACGCCGGCCCGAGAACATCACGGTGCTCGACGTTGTCCTGGCGCTGGAGGGCCCCGAGCCGGCGTTCCGCTGTGAAGGGATCCTGGGAAACGTCCCCGATGCCGATCCCGCGGTGAACCATGTCCGGACCTGCCTCATCTCGCAGACCATGCGGCAGGCCGAACTGGTGTGGCGGCAGGCCCTGGCGCGGCAGACCATCGCCGGAATCGCCGACTCCATGGAGCGGCGGTTTCCGGACGACAGGCAGAAAGCGCTGGATTACCTTGCCGTCGAAGGCAATTAGAGCTTGGCGATGATCTCCGCGAGCAGCCGGGAGATGCGCGGGCCCGCGGCCTGACCGGCTTCGAGGACTTCCCCGTGGCTCAGCGGGACCGGGCTGATGCCCGCGGCCAGGTTGGTCACAAGCGAAATTCCGAAGACCTCCATGCCGGCGTGGCGGCCGGCGATGGCCTCCAGCGCGGTGGACATGCCCACCAGGTCGGCGCCGATCCGCTTGGCGTACTGCACCTCGGCGGGGGTCTCGTAGTGCGGTCCGGTGAACTGTGCGTAGATGCCTTCATCCAGCGAGGCGTCGACCTCGCGGGCCAGGGCGCGGATCCTCGAGGAGTACAGGTCCGTCAGGTCCACGAAGGTGGCGCCTTCCAGCGGGGACGTGGCGGTGAGGTTGATGTGGTCGCTGATCAGCACCGGGGTGCCCGGAGTCCAGGCCTCGTTCAGGCCGCCGCAGCCGTTGGTCAGGACCAGCGTCTTGCAGCCTGCAGCCGCAGCGGTGCGGACGCCGTGGACGACGGCGCGGACGCCTTTGCCCTCGTAGTAGTGGGTGCGCGCGCCGAGGACCAGGGCACGCTTGCCCTCCTTGGTCAGCACCGAGCGGATGGTGCCCACGTGGCCCACCACCGACGGCTCGGAGAAGCCCGGTACCTCGGAGGCGGACAGGGTGGCGGTGGTCTCGCCGATCAGTTCGGCGGCGTCGCCCCAGCCCGAACCGAGCACGAGGGCCACGTCGTGGGCCTCAACGCCGGTCTCCTCGGCAATGTAGTCGGCGGCGGCGCGGGCGGCGTCGAAGGGATCAGTGTTCAGGAATTCTGTTGTACTCACCGGTACAAGTTATCGTGCCGGTGCCGTGCTGCCCAGCACCGCACCAGTATGGTGCACGTCCCTTTTCTTGGAGGGCCGGGGCAGATGGGGGAGAATGAACGATTGTGACTACGCATCCCGATTTCAGTTCACCCCGCATCGCAATTCTCGGCGGAGGCCCCGGCGGCTACGAAGCCGCCATGGTCGCCGCCTCGCTGGGGGCGAAGGTCACCATCATCGAACGCGCCGGGCTCGGCGGTTCCGCGGTGCTGACCGACGTCGTCCCCTCCAAAACGCTGATTGCGACGGCGGACCTGATGACCCGCGTGGGCGAGGCCGGCGAGCTGGGCGTCAAGTTCGACCTCAACGGAGGCGACTGCTCACCCACGATGCGCGCCGACCTTAAGCACATCAACGACCGCCTCCTGGGGCTGGCGCGGCAGCAGTCGACCGACATCCAGAAGGGCCTCGAATCCCAGGCTGTCCGGATTGTGATCGGTTCCGGCCGGATGCTGGACAACCACACCATCGAGGTCATCACCGTCGACGGCACCGAGACCATCGAAGCCGATGCGATCCTCCTGGCCGTGGGCGCCCACCCGCGTGAGCTGCCCACCGCACGGCCGGACGGCATCCGTATCCTGAACTGGGCCCAGATCTACGACCTGGACGAGCTCCCCGAGGACCTCATCGTGGTGGGCTCCGGCGTCACCGGCGCCGAGTTCGCCTCCGCGTACAACGGCCTGGGCTCCAAGGTGACCCTGATTTCCAGCCGCGACCGGGTGCTGCCGGGTTCCGACACGGACGCCGCCGAGGTCCTCGAGGGCGTCTTCGAACGCCGTGGCCTGAAGGTCCTCTCCCGCTCCCGCGCCGAGACCGTGGAACGCACCGAAGACGGTGTTGTGGTCACGCTCGGCGACGGCTCCACGGTGACCGGAAGCCACTGCCTCGTCTGTGTCGGCTCCATCCCCAACACCGACGGGATCGGCCTCGAGGCGGCCGGGGTTGCCCTCAACGAGAGCGGCCACATCAAGGTCGACGGCGTCTCCCGCACCACCGCGCCGAACATCTACGCCGCAGGCGACTGCACCGGCGTCCTGGCCCTCGCCTCCGTGGCGGCCATGCAGGGACGGATCGCGATCGCCCACTTCCTGGGCGACAGCGTCACTCCGCTCAAGCTGCACCAGGTGGCCTCGAACATCTTCACCTCGCCGGAAATCGCCTCCGTGGGCGTTTCCGAGGCCGAGATCGAATCCGGCAAGTACCAGGGCGACGTCGTCAAGCTCTCGCTCAAGAGCAACGCCCGCGCCAAGATGCGCAACCACAAGGACGGCTTCGTCAAGATCTTCGCCCGCAAGGGCTCCGGCACCGTGATCGGCGGCGTCGTGGTGGGGCCGAACGCCTCCGAGCTCATCTTCGCGATTTCGCTCGCGGTGACGCAGAAACTGCACGTCGACGACGTCGCGAGCACCTTTACGGTGTACCCGTCCCTGAGCGGTTCCATTTCCGAGGCCGCGAGGCGCCTGCACGTCCACATGTAACTTCCGGGCGGGCCCGCCCAAGATCCGGTGGCGCGACGAGCACTCCTTCAGCGCGGAGGTCGGAGCCGGGGTGGACCTCAGCCGGGACCTGACGCTGGCGGCGACCCCGGTCACCCGACTGATGTCCGCGGGGGACTTCTGGATCCCGCAGCGGGGCATCTTTATGATCGGCTCGTCCGTGTTCGAACCCTTCGACCCCGCCACGCACCTCGCACCGGGGCACTGAGCGGCGCGTCGGCGTCGGGCGGGCTTCCGGACACTGACGCCGGGGGCCCGCCCGTTCTCTCAGGAATAGGAGTACGGCGGAACGGTATCGCCGGGGGCGAAGGGCTTGAACCAGTGCTCGAAGTCCAGTTCCCGGGCGTCATCCTCGAGATCATCGAGCCTGTCCGAGTACAGGGCCTCACTGTCCGCGTCCTCCAGCAGGACTTCCTCGACGTCGGCGCGCCAGTCGTCCGGCAGGTCGAGCTCGTAGATGTCCTCGGTGATTTCCGCCTGGTCGAGCAGGCAACGCACGGCGAGCTCCGCTGCCAGGCAGCCCGGGGCGGACCAGCCGCGGACCAGCGACGCGGTGACGTCGGCGGCGACCACAATGAACTTCTGGGTGAACTTCGCGTCGTAGCTGGTGGCGAACTGCGGCGGCAGCGAGGACAGCACCGAGGTCCCCACGATCTCGGTGGGGGTGCGGACTGCCAGCTGGCTCAACGTGCCAAGGTCACGGAAAAGCTGGTCGATCAGGATGCTCGACGAGTTCCACAGGAGTCCGGCCAGCAGGCGTGTCTGGCGCACTGACTTCTCACGATCCTCCCCGGTGACCGCGGCCATTTCGGCCAGGTCTTCGGGATCGAACTGGAGCCGCTGCTCGGCGGTCATGTCGTCGGGATGCGGGTCCAGACCCAGGAGCTCCAGGCTCAGCCCGGTCAGCTTCGCGGCGTCAGCCAGCAGTTCTTCGGTGATGTCGTCGTCGTCGGCGCTCATGGCCCCGATGCTACCGGGCGGACGTTCCTGGTCCGATTCGCGTTACGCGGTGGTGACTGGCCGGTTCAGGCTTGCCGGTCAAAATCGGCGACGTCAGGCTGCCACGCGCGTCCCGGGCGGTGTCCCACACGTCAGCGGGGGTTCAACGTCCCCCGGTCGGATGAGAAATGTTTCGTTGGCTAAACAGATCGAAGCTGCCTGGCCGCGACGGCAACAGATTGGGGCTCGATCGGCCCGGAATCAGGCATCGCGAAGGCCATCGCTGCCGTCAACAATGACTTGAAGCACCCAGACCGCCTGCGCCGCCCTGACGCGGTTGAGCTGCGTCTTGTGGCCGATCTGGCGCTAGTGGTCATGCGTCTGCAGCTCTTTGACCTGCTCGATCTTCCGAACGACGCGCTATCGCCCTTCCAGAGCTACGGAGACGTCAACGGCGTTGTCAGGTCATTCGAACGAAACGGACTCATGATCGATGGCGACGGGAAGTTCATTCCTTGACCGCGTTGAGAGAGGGCGCCCGACCAGCGGGGACACCAAGTCAGGTAGTGGCGTGGAGTACAGCGTCGCCCTCGCGGGGGCGACGCTGGGGACTGCGGGCGTTAGCGCCCCGCGAGGTCAATTCGCATCGTGTTCCGGTCTTGCATGGCGTGCATGCCGGCTCATGAACGCATCGTGACGCGATGCCGCATGCAACCTTTATCCACGGCAGATGCTCTCCGAGTTTCCCCACGGCAGCTGGGCTCGGCTTCATATTCGAGTTCCAAGCCTCAACCTGGCCGGATGGCAGTGCCAAGGCTGGTACTTTATGCTCAAGCGAGCCCGTCGGAAGCCTTAGGCATTGACGCCCTTTTCCGATGTCCTGGCCGCGATGACAGTCACCGGGCATCGCCCGGCAGGGGGAAATTTTGAAGAAGGTACTCGCGCTCGCCATGTTGGCTGGTCTCTTATTGACCGGGTGTGGCAGCAAGTCCGCGCAAACGGCGGCGACGTCGTCAGCATCCGCTACAGCTGAGGTCGTGTCCGGCGTCACGGTCCCGAACGTTGTCGGTAAGACGCTGGACGAAGCCACGGACGAGCTGAAGGGCCTTGGCCTGAACGTCGAAGCGGCAGACACGGTTGATGGAAAGTCCATTATCCTCAAGTCGAACTGGCAGGTAACGACCCAAGATGTCTCGCCGGGAGCCACTGTGGCTAAATCCTCCCGGATCAACCTCGGCGTTGTGCATCTGACCGATGCGACACCGACACCGACACCGACACCGACACCAGCGGCAGTACCGGTAGTGACGCCACCGGCTGCCGAAGTCGCGCCACCGGTCGCCGTACCTCTCCCTGCGGCTCCTCGCGCAGCACCGGCAGCACCGGCAGCACCGGCGGCGCCGGCGGCCGTGTATTACGCGAACTGTGCCGCGGCCAAGGCTGCGGGTGCCGCTCCCATCCGCGCGGGTGCGCCCGGGTATCGCGCGGCGCTGGACCGGGATAGAGATGGAATTGCCTGCGACAAGTAGGTTTCCGGCCATCTGCGGTTGAAGGGGGCCACCAACTAAATTGCGCCCGGAATGCCGGATTCTTAGTTTCGAATCCAGGTTTCGGGGTGCAGTTCAGGTAGGTGGCCCCTTTTGCGTTTCGCTTGACCTGAAATTCCGGCCCCTACGCCACGGCCCCCTGGAAGTGCTTTTCGATGATCCCCTTGATGTCGTCGTGGCACCCGCCGCAGCCGGTGCCCGCCCGCGTCGCGCCGGACACCTCAGCCACAGTCCCGCACCCGTCGGTAACGGCCGCAGTAATCTTCGTCCCGCTGACGCCGGCGCACCGGCACACGGTCCGCTCCGGATCCGCAGCACCAGCCGCGGCCGCCTGGTCCGGCCCGTCCAGCCGCAGCAGCAGAGACCGGTCCGCCGGAAGCTCGGCGCCACGCTCGAACAGCTGCACCAACTCTGCCGCTGTGCGGGGCATGCCCACGGACACGAGGCCTTCGAGCACACCGGCGCGCGTGGTCATCTTCACGTAGCGGCCATGCTCCGGATCGGCCCACTGGGCGATCTGCAGCCGGGCCCGGCCGTTCACAGCACCGGCGGTCAACACTTCCTCGTCCCAGGGGTCTGCGGAAACATCCCCGGCCACGGCCATGTTCATGCCGCGGGCCTTGAGCACAATCACGCCCGGCTTCTCGGCCGCCAACGCCGGCAGGGCTTCGGCGTCGGCCGGATTTCCAGACGCCAGCAGCACCAGATACTCGGCAAGCCATTCCGCCTGCCGCCACCCCGGACCCACCAGCCCGGACGGGCCCCGCGCGGTGCGGCACTCGACGCACTCCGGCTCGGGGCAGCGGACCTCGGCGCAGTCGCCGATCGCGAAAATGTGGGGTTCGTGGTGGGCCCGGAGCTTGTGGTCCACCAGGATGCCGGCCGCCGTCGAAAGCCCGCAGCCTTCCGCGAGTTCGGTCCGGGGCCGGACGCCGCAGGAGAGCACCAGCAGGTCGCCGTCGATCGCAGAGCCGTCATCGAGCAGCAGCGCCGAGAAGCCGGCGTCGGGCGCGTTGTGTTCCACCCCGACGGAGCGCGCGTTGCCGGCCATCCGCACGCCGCAGTTCCGCAGGCTTGCCGCGAGCACGGCGCCGCCGCCGCGGTCGATGTTGCGGCCCAGGGGATGCGGGCCGTTGTGCACCACGGTGACGGTGGCGCCTTCCTCGGCCGCGGCGAGGGCGGTCTCCAGCCCGAGCACGCCGCCGCCCAGGACCACCACGCGCTTGCCACCCGCCACGGCCGCCTGCAGCACTGACGCGTCACGGAGGTCGCGGAGGGCGGTCACTCCCGCCGGCAACACGGGGGCGGCCGGATCCGGGTTCAGCCCGGTGAGGTTGGGGATCACGGGGCGGGATCCGGTGGCGAACACCAGCCGGTCATAGCCTGGGGAGGTGCCGTCGCTCAGCTTCAGCTGCTGCCGGGCACGGTCCACCCGGCGGACGCGCACGCCGAGCCGGACGTCGACGCCCTCGGCAATCAGTGCGGCCGCATCGGCCAGCGCCAGGGCGGAGGCAGTGGTCCGCCCGACGCCGAGGTCGGCCACCAGCACGCGGTTGTACGCGGCCTCAGCCTCCTCGCCGATCACCGTCAGCTGTGCCAGCCCGCTGCGCACCGCCGGAAGCAGCTCATCGACCAGCCGCGCGGCCACCGGCCCGAAGCCCACGACAACAATCCGCTCAGTCATGAGGCACCCTCTTTCTGGAAATCAGCAGCCAGCAGCACAGCTGAGCCCGGCCGGACCCACACCTTGCTGGTTTTGAACTCGGGCATCCCGGAAATCGGGTCCGTGGCGGCCTCGGTGAGCCGGTTGGCGCTCTCCAGCTCCGGGAAATGGAACGGCAGGAACACGGTCTCGGGCCGGATGTCCGTGCTCAGTTCGGCCCGGCAGCTGACCTCGCCGCGGCCGTTGGAAATCGAGACGAAGTCACCAGCGGCGATGCCCTGCGCTGCGGCAGCCGCGGGATGGATCTGCAGCCGCGCCTCGGGCTGGGCCTCGGCGAGGGCCGCCACCCGGCGGGTCTGCGCGCCCGACTGGTAGTGCTCCATCAGCCGGCCGGTGATCAGGGTCATCGGCGTGCCGGCCCGGTCGGCAGCGGGTGCGGTGTCCGCGGCATAAGGCGAACGACGGCGCGGTGTCACCGCCGTGAACACCGCCCGTCCGTCCGCGTGGGCGAAGGAGTCCAGGAACAGCCGGGGGGTGCCGGTGCTTCCGGACGGGTAGGGCCAGTAGGCGGCCTCGCCGCGGTCCAGCATGGCGTAGTCGATCCCGGAGTAGTCGGCCAGGCCGCCTTCGGACGCGAGCCGGAGCTCCTCGAACACGGTCTCCGGGTCCTCGCTGAACGTGGACGGCGCTTCCAGGGCTTCGGCGAGCCGGGTCATGATCCACAGCTCCGTGCGCACCCCGGGCGGCGGAGCGAGGGCGCGGCGGCGGCGGAGCACACGGCCCTCGAGGTTGGTCAGGGTGCCTTCCTCCTCGGCCCACTGGGTGACCGGCAGGATGAGGTCCGCCTCGGCGGCGGTCTCGGAGATGAAGAAGTCGCAGACCACCAGGAAGTCCAGGCTCCGCAGTCCCTTGATCACGGTGTTGGCGTCCGGGGCGGAGACCGCCACGTTGGCGCCGTGCACGAACAGGCAGCGGACGCCGTCGGGCTGGCCGAGGGACTTGAGGAGTTCGACGGCGGGAACGCCGGGTCCGGGGATGAGCGCTTCCGGCACGCCCCAGACGCGGGCCATGTGGGCGCGGGCGGCGGGGTCGGTGATCTTGCGGTAGCCGGGGAGCTGATCGGCCTTCTGGCCGTGTTCGCGGCCGCCCTGGCCGTTGCCCTGGCCGGTGAGCGTGCCGTAGCCGCTGCGCGCGGAGCCGGGGAGGCCCAGCAGCAGGGAGAGGTTGATGGCCGCTGTGGCGGTGTCCGTTCCGTCCACGTGCTGTTCCACGCCGCGCCCGGTGAGGATGTAGCTGCCGCCCTGCCGGGCGCCGTCGGCCAGTCTGCGGGCGGTGTCCCGGATCAGCCCGGCGGGGACGCCGGTGAGGGACTGCACACGCTCGGGCCAGAAGGAGGCCACGCTGCGGACCACGGCGTCGTAGCCGGTGGTGCGTTCCGCGACGTAGCCGGAGTCGGCGAGGCCCTCGTGGATCACCACGTGGGAGATGCCGAGGAGCAGGGCGAGGTCGGTGCCGGGCAGCGGCTGCAGGTGCAGCCCGCCGCCGTCGGTCGTGAACGCGGCGGTGGCCGAGCGGCGGGGGTCCACCACAATCAGCCCGCCGGCGTGGCGGGCGCCCTGCAGGTGCTGCACGAACGGCGGCATGGTCTCGGCGACGTTGGAGCCGAGCATCAGGATGGTGCTGGCGGCGTCAAGGTCCTCCAGCGGGAAGGGCAGGCCGCGGTCCAGGCCGAAGGCGCGCATCCCGGCCGCGGCGGCCGAGGACATGCAGAACCGGCCGTTGTAGTCGATCCGGGAGGTGCCCAGCGCCAGCCGGGCGAACTTTCCCAGCTGGTAGGCCTTCTCATTGGTCAGCCCGCCGCCGCCGAAGACTCCGACGGCGTCCGCCCCGTGGCGGGACCGGGTGTCCTTGACCGCGGCGGTGATGAGTTCCAGCGCCTTGTCCCAGCTGACCGGGCGGTGCACGCCGTCGGCGTCCTTGAGCAGCGGTTCCGTGACGCGGCCCGGGTGGGTGAGCAGCGAGGCGGAGGTCCAGCCCTTGCGGCACAGGCCGCCGCGGTTCGTGGGAAAGTCGCGTCCGGACACGGCGAGGGGTGCCTCGAGGGGCGCCCCGAGCGGCGCTTCCAGTGCGGCGGAGGCGGTGGCCGGCACGGGCTCTGACCCCGGCTGGGTAGCCGGGGTCAGAGCCGCTGGGGACTTCAGCGTCATGGCGCACTGCAGCGCGCAGTAGGGGCAGTGCGTGTCGGCGCTTTTGGTCATGTTAGACGTGTCCCATCGCGTTTCGGTTGGCGTTGCGGATGTAACATGCCCAGCAGACGACCAGCATCAGGACGTAGGCCCCGACGAAGCCGTAGAACGCGGGGGTGTACGAGCCGGTGGCGGTGTTGGAGGCGTTGAGCACCTGCGGGATGACGAACCCGCCGTAGGCGCCGATGGCCGAGATGAGGCCGAGGGCCGAGGATGCGAGGCGCTGGGTGGCCACCGAGCTGGCGCCGGACTTTGCTGCCCGGCTGGACGTGGCGAAGATGACCGGGATCATCCGGTACGTTGCACCGTTGCCGAAGCCGCTGGCGGTGAAGAGCATCAGGAACAGGACCAGGAAGAGCCAGAAGTTCTTCAGCGGCAGCGTCCAGATCATGGTCAGGGTGATGACGGCCATGGCGGCGAACGCCGTGACGGTCATCCGTGCGCCGCCCATGCGGTCGGCCATCCGGCCGCCGTAGGGCCGGGCCAGCGAACCGACCAGCGGGCCGAGGAACGCCAGCGAAAGCGCCACGGTGCCGACCCCGATGGAGGAGAACGCCGGGAAGTAGTCCTTGATGAGCTTGGGGAACACACCGGCGAAGCCGATGAAGGAACCGAAGGTGCCGATGTACAGCAGCGCCATGATCCACAGGTGCGGTTCCTTGAGCGCGGCGAGCGAGCCCGCGACGTCGCCCTTGGCACTGGTGAGGTTGTCCATGTACTTCCACGCGCCGAACGCGGCGAGCAGGATCAGCGGGACCCACATGAGACCGGCCATGGGGAGGTTGACGGTGCCGGCGGCCAAGAGCGTGATGGCAATCGGAACGGCAAGCTGTGCGACGGCGGCGCCGAGGTTTCCGCCGGCGGCGTTCAGCCCCAGCGCCCAGCCCTTTTCGCGGGCCGGGTAGAAGAAGGTGATGTTGGCCATCGAGCTGGCGAAGTTGCCGCCGCCGAAACCGGCGAGGGCTGCCACGAAGAGCATGGCGCCGAACGGGGTCTCAGGGTTGGAGACGCACATGGCCAGCCCGATCGAAGGGATCAGCAGCAGCATGGCCGAGACGATTGTCCAGTTCCGGCCGCCGAAGCGGGGGACCATAAAGGTGTAGGGGATCCGCAGCGTGGCGCCCACCAGGCTGGGCATCGAGATCAGCCAGAAGATTTCCGAGGTGGTGAAGGTGAAGCCGGCCGCGGGGAGCTGGACCACAACGATCGACCACAGCTGCCAGACCACGAAGCCCAGGAATTCGGCAAAGATGGACCAGTTCAGGTTGCGCCGGGCAATGGGGCGGCCCAGGGTTTCCCACTGCTCCTTGTTCTCGGCATCCCAGTTGGCGATCCAGCGGCCGGGACGGTATTCAAGGGCGGGCCCACCGAGGGTGGTGCCGGCAGAAATGGAAGGGGAAATACCGGGGGAAACGCCGGTTTGGGCGTTTGCGGTGCGTTCAGCAGTCACGGGGACCTCCTTGGGATGTTGTCCTTCCACGGTAGGGAATCCGCGTTTCCGGGACCGTCGCCGTTTGTTAACGTGCTGTGACGTTTGCCTATCAGGCGGTTTGTGACGACGTGAGGGAAATGAAGCGGCGTAGAGTGATGACCAGCACGTGAGACGATTCCAACTGTCCAAATGGCGGACTATTTGTCCATTGACTGGACGACGGGAACTATTATTTAGCGTATTCAGTTTCCTATGCCGGACGGTCTCACCGCAGTAACGGTCCGGTCCTCATGAAAGCGCTCAAACATGTCATCCACTGCTACTTCCGCGGAGCATGGGTCTGCCCAACCGGTAAACTCGCGCGGCCGCGTCATTGTCGCAAGCCTGATCGGCACCACCGTTGAGTTCTATGACTTCTACGTGTATGCCACCGCCGCTGTGCTCGTCTTCCCCCGGCTGTTCTTCCCCGGGCAGAATGAAACCACCCAGCTGCTGAGTTCCTTCGCAGTGTTTGGCGTCGCGTTCATCGCCCGTCCGCTCGGGTCCATCGTCTTCGGCCACTTCGGTGACAAGTTCGGACGCAAGGGCACCCTGGTGGCATCGCTGCTGACCATGGGCATTGCCACGTTCCTGATCGGCTGCCTGCCGACGGCGCTCGTCCCGGGCTGGGAGTTCTGGGCTCCGGCGCTGCTGGTTGTCATGCGCTTCGCCCAGGGCCTGGCCCTCGGCGGCGAATGGAGTGGTGCGGCACTGCTGGCCACCGAGAACGCCCCCGCGAACAAGCGCGCCATCTACGGCACCTTCCCGCAGCTGGGAGCCCCGATCGGCTTCATCATCGCCAACGTGATCTTCCTGGTCTTCAGCTACGCCCTGACGCCGGCAGCATTCATGGAGTGGGGCTGGCGCGTGCCGTTCCTGCTCAGTGCTGTCATGGTGATCATCGGCCTTTACGTCCGGCTCAAGCTCATCGAAACCCCCGCCTTCACCAAGGTCCTTGAATCCAAAGAGGTCGCCAAGCTGCCTCTCGCCCGGGTCTTCAAGTCCAGCTGGCGCCACCTGATCCTGGGCACGTTCATCATGCTCGCCACGTACGTGCTCTTCTACCTGATGACCACGTTCACCCTGACCTACGGCACCCGCGCCTCCAGCCTGGATGCCGCCAAGGCCGCAGCAGAGAAGGCGGGCAAGCCGCTGACCGAGGCCGCGGCCGCAGCGTTCGTCCCCGGCCTGGGCTACTCCCGCAACGACTTCCTCTGGATGCTGATTGCCGGCGTCGTGTTCTTCGGCATCTTCACCCTGGTCTCCGGTCCGCTGGCGGAGAAGTTCGGGCGCCGCAAGGTGCTGATCGTGGTCACCCTCGGTATCATCGCCTTCGGCCTGCTCTTCGTCCCGCTGTTCAGCGCCGGCTTCGTAGGCACCATGGCGCTGCTGATTATCGGGTTCTCCCTGATGGGGCTGACCTTCGGGCCGATGGGTGCGCTGCTGCCGGAATTGTTCCCGACGAACGTCCGGTACACCGGCTCGGCCATCAGCTACAACTTCTCCAGCATCCTGGGTGCGGCGGTGGCGCCGTTCATCGCCGTCTGGCTCTGGGAACTGGGGAAGGGCAGCCCCGGGCTGGTCGGTGTCTACCTCGCGGCCATGTCAGTGCTGACGCTGATCGCCCTGTTCCTGAGCAAGGAAACCCGCGACCTCGACTACGAGAACAACGTAGCCTGACGTCCGTTCCCGTTCCTGACAGATGAAGCCCGGTGTGTTGACCACACCGGGCTTCTTTGTGCCCTGGCTCTTGGAGGCGCGGGCGCCGTGGCCCCGGCGGGGCGTTTTTAAAGGGCGGTGTACCGCTCCACGAAGTTGCGGAGGATCTTCATGGGTTCTGTCGCAGTGAACTGCCGGGCGTCCTCCATCAGCACTTCCGCCGACTCCGGCGGGAAGTACCCGGCATGGCGGTAGATATCGATCCTGGTGACCAGCCCCTCCGCGTCGAGCTCCGGGTGGAACTGCGTGGCGTACAGGTTGGTCTTGATCCGGAACATGTGCACCGGACAGGCGGCCGAGCTGGCCAGCAGGACCGCGTCCGGCGGCAGGACGGTGCACCCCTCCTTATGGCCGGTGAACGCCGTGAACTGCTCCGGCAGGCCCTTCAGCAGGGGATCCTGCAGACCCTCGGCTGTCAGGCTGATGGTCACGCCGCCGAGCCCTTCGCCGTAAGTCCTGTCGATCACGGCACCCTGGTGCAGGCCCAGCGTCCCGACCCCGTAGCAGGCGCCCAGGAAAGGGAAGTCCTCGGCGACGATCCGGTCCAGGAGCGTGGCCAGCTCGCGCTCTACCCGGTGCTGGGCGGCACTCTTTTGCTCGGGCGGGTCGCTGGAGGTGAAAGGGCTTCCGCCCACGATCACGCCCGAATACGCCGAGAGATCCAGCTCCGGCAGCGGAGCGGCCTCCATCCGGATCCGGCGCAGTTGCGCGGCGTCCAGTCCGGTGTAGCGGAGGTAGGCCCGGTATTCGTCGTCGGCTGCGGCGTCCTCGGCTCGTGAGGCGAGGAGTAGGAATGGCTTCACGGAACTAAGTTTGCCCCTCGCCGCGGCCGGTCCGCTATTCTGCGTCCTCGATCATGGCGATCACGGCGCCGGCGGAGACGGTTTCGCCGGCAGCTGCGGACAGCCCGGTCACGATTCCGGCCCGGTGCGCGGTGAGCGGCTGTTCCATCTTCATGGCCTCGAGCACGACGACGAGATCGCCTTCGGCAACAGTGTCGCCCTCGGCGACGGCCACCTTCACGATGGTGCCCTGCATGGGGGAGGTCAGGGCGTTGCCGCCGACAGCCGCCGTGGCGCCGCCGCTGCGGGAACGCTTTTTGGCCTTGGCCGGCTTGCCGCCGCCCGTGCCGCCGGAAGTTCCTGAGCCGAGCGACGCCGGGAGGACGACCTCGAGGCGCTTGCCGCCGACCTCGACGACGACGCGCTGGCGTTCGCCGGCGTCGGGCGCTTCAGTATCTGTACCGGTGGGGGTCCAGGCGGGGATGTCGTTGACGAAGGCGGTTTCGATCCAGCGGGTGTGGACCTTGAACGGTCCTTCGGCGGGAGCGAAGTCGGGGTTGGTGACGACGGCGAGGTCGAACGGGATGACGGTGGGGATGCCTTCGACCACCATTTCCTCGAGGGCGCGGCGGGCGCGCTGCAGGGCCTGCGGGCGGGTGGCGCCGGTGACGATCAGCTTGGAAAGCATCGAGTCGAAGTTGCCGCTGATGACGTCGCCCTGTTCCACACCGGAGTCGATCCGGACGCCGGGGCCGGTGGGGTTCTTCAAAAGCGTGATGGTGCCCGGAGCCGGCATGAAGTTGCGGCCCGGGTCCTCGCCGGTGATGCGGAATTCGATGGAGTGGCCGCGGACCT
Organism: Arthrobacter sp. UYCu712; assembly: GCF_040547005.1. Lineage (NCBI taxonomy): Bacteria > Bacillati > Actinomycetota > Actinomycetes > Micrococcales > Micrococcaceae > Arthrobacter > Arthrobacter sp. UYCu712. The sequence goes on along the minus strand of NZ_JBEPOZ010000005.1, from coordinate 2,697 downwards.
CGGGGTCCCCGTAACCGAGTTCCTCGCCGCGGGCCAGCCGGAACTGTTCGCGGACGAGGTCGATTCCGGTGACTTCCTCGGAAACGCAGTGCTCCACCTGGAGACGGGTGTTGACCTCGAGGAAGGAGATGGTGCCGTCCTGGCCCACGAGGAACTCGCAGGTGCCGGCGCCGAGGTAGCCGGCTTCCTTGAGGATGGCCTTGGAGGATTCGTAGAGCCGGCGGTTCTGCTCTTCGGTGAGGAACGGCGCCGGGGCTTCTTCGACGAGCTTCTGGTTGCGGCGCTGGAGCGAGCAGTCGCGGGTGGAAACCACCACGACGTTGCCGTGGGCGTCGGCGAGGCACTGGGTCTCGACGTGCCGGGGGGCGTCCAGGAAGCGTTCGATGAAGCATTCGCCGCGGCCGAACGCGGCGATGGCCTCGCGCACGGCGGATTCGAACAGTTCGGGGATTTCTTCGCGGGTGCGGGCCACCTTGATGCCGCGTCCGCCGCCGCCGAAGGCGGCCTTGATGGCCACGGGCAGGCCGAACTTGTCCACGAATTCGAGGATTTCCTCGGCGGATTCGACCGGGTCGGCCGTGCCGGGGACCTGCGGGGCGCCGACCTTTTCCGCGATGTGGCGGGCCTGGACCTTGTCTCCGAGGGCGGAGATGGCCTCGGGGGAGGGGCCGATCCAGGTGATTCCGGCGGCGATCACCTTGGCGGCGAACTCGGCGTTCTCGGCCAGGAAGCCGTAGCCGGGGTGGATGGCGTCGGCGCCGGAGCGGTGGGCGACGTCGATCAGCTTGTCCATGACGAGGTAGGACTCGGCGGCGGTGTTGCCGCCCAGGGCATAGGCCTCGTCGGCGAGCTTGACGTGCAGGGCGTCGCGGTCCGGATCCGCGTAGACCGCCACGGACGTGATGCCCTCATCGCGTGCGGCGCGGATGATGCGAACGGCGATTTCACCGCGGTTGGCGATCAGCACCTTGCTCAGCCGGTGGGTGCCGGCGGCAGTGGCTGCCTGGGTTGATCGCTGCACGGGATTTGCGGACTGCTCCGAATTTGCTGACAAGGCGTCTCCTTCTTTCCTTCAGGGAGCCTAGCGCGGTTTTGTGGGTTCCGCCGATATTACTTGCGGATTCCGCGCGTAAACGGCCCCTCCTTTGTAGGGTTGCTACAAGGCCCTGCGAATTGGTGTGCTCGGCCCGGCCATCGGCCGCTACACAGCCGGGTCCGCCGCGCCGCCGGTCCAGAGCTCGGTGATGCCCACCTGCGCCTGGCCCAGCAGCCCGCGGAGCGTGGAGATGGAGAGCCCGACGACGGTGTGCGGGTCGCCGTTGACCTTGCGGATGAAGGCCCCGCCGTAGCCGTCGATCGTGAAGGATCCGGCGCACTGCAGCGGCTCGCCGGTGGCGATGTAGGCGTCGATTTCCCCGGCGCTCATCTCCATGAAATGCACTTCGGCGGAGGTTACGTGCCCCAGGGTTGCGCCGGTGCCGGGGCGCTCGCCGGGGCGCTCGGCGGGGCCGTCGCCGTCGGTGTCGCGGCAGTCCACAAGCCAGTGGCCGGTGTGCAGCACTCCCATGCTGCCGCTCATCCGGAGCATCCGTTCCCTGGCGACCTCTGCCGTGTACGGCTTGCCGTGCGCCTCGCCGTCGAATTCGAAGACCGAATCGCAGCCCAGCACCAGGGCGCCCTCCGCCTCCGGCAGCGACGCCACGGCCTCGGCTTTGGCCCGGGCGAGCAGGAGGGCGGTGTCGTGCGGGTCGGTCACGCCGTAGCGGGCCTGGACGGCGTCTTCGTCCACATCCGAGACGAGGACCTCGTGCCGGATGCCGGCGTAGCTGAGGAGCTTGGTGCGGGCGGGGGACTGGGAGGCAAGAATGAGGCGGGTCACCGCTCCAGCCTAATTCCTTGAGGCTTTATTGTGGGGTTGCCCGCAAATCGTGGACAGTTGATCAGGCGGCTTGTGCCGGCTGAGGTTTTGTTGTGGCGAGGAATCGTTCGTGTTCCACGGGTGTGGTGTAGCCCAGTGCTGAATGCAGCCGGGCACGATTGTAGAACTCCTCGATCCAGCGGCCCGTAGCCCGGATTGCCTCGTGTCTGGTTGCCCAGCGGCGGCGGTCGTAGAACTCGGTCTTTAGAGTGGACCAGAATGATTCCTGCATGGCATTGTCCCAGCACACGCCGGTGCGTCCGACGGATTGGCGGATGCCCAGGACGGCGCAGACGTCGTTGAGCTGGGTGGAGGTGTACTGGGTGCCGCGGTCGGCGTGGAACACGAGCCCCTCCGGGCCTCCGCCGCGAAGGATGTAGGCCATGCGGAGTGCGCGTTCGACCAGGTTGCTGGTCTGGGTCGAGTCCATCGCCCAGCCGATCACCCGCCGCGAGCAGGCGTCCCTGACCGCACACAAATTCAGCCAACCCTCGCCGGTGCGCAGATAAGTGATGTCCGAGATCCAGACCGCGTCCAAGGTGCCTGTATCCCACTTCCTTGCCACCAGATCCGGGATCGAATGGACGGGTGTGTCACCGATCGGCGCGACCGGGCGGAACCGCCGTGGGGAGATCCCTTCCAAGCTTTGCCGGCGCATGGACGCCGCCACGGTCTTCCGGTCAACACTGGTCCCGTTGCGGGCCAGTTCGGCTTGGATTCGCGGGGCCCCGTAGGTCCCGTACGACTTGGTGTGAGCCTTCCGGACCTTCACATCCAGC